>SFGF01000150.1 GCA_004556655.1 Lachnospiraceae bacterium
AGGAACAGTTACCAAGTGGAGAGTGGATGGTGTGGACAGATAATTCTTTTGAAACACTCACATATGGGGATATTATTAAAATATCAGAAGTGGACGGCGTTTCTGATTTTAATATTACTACTGCCAATACGGTTGTAAATCCAGTTAATTTCCAGAGAATTGAAGATAAGGACGTAGACCAGAGTTCTGACCAGTTAGGTGTTTCCCTGCGCGGTAATTTGCAGATGAAATATGATTTTGATGTGCAAAATGGAAATATTGTGGTAAACGATGGTCGTATGATGAACCGGGAAGATAAGGATGTCTGTGTGATTTCCAGAGAACTTGCAGAATTGAACGGGCTGAAAGTAGGAGACAGACTGGAGTTTAATAATTGGAAAGAAAGGGAAACTTCTACGGCTTATTCTGCTGAAATAATAGGTATTTATGATTTTGTACAGAAAATCACTCCAATTATGTCTGGAGATAGTTACAGGGCAGAAAATATCATATTTACAGACCTGCGGTTTCCTGAAAAAGCAGAAGGATGTGAGGATGATCCGCTGTATCAGTATGCTACCTTCTGGGTAGAAGATGTTAATGAATATGAAACTGTGAGAGAAAGAATCAAATCCGTAGATATTGAATGGGAAAAATATGATTTTCTTGATAATACTGGTATGAGCGACACAATGGCAGAGAATTTTAATGATTTAAGTAAGGTAAGTTCCCTGATTCTTGTATTTGTCATGGTATCAAGTGTTCTTATTCTGCTTTTTGTATTCCTATTTTGGATGAAAAACCGGGTGCATGAGATGGGTGTTCTGTTATCTATCGGGAAAGGAAAGGGAACGATTGTATTACAGGTATTAATGGAAGGGTTATTGATTGGTGCAGTTGCATTTGTTCTGGCTACTTTCTCAGCACCTTTTGTGTCAAAGCAGGTTGCTGACTACCTTGTTGGTTATCAGCTACAGGAAGAATTGGAACGAAATCAGGCAGAAGAAGGAATGGTTGCAAAGTCTGTTACAGAAACGGAAAGCAGTGTGGTAGGTGTGTCTGTGAATATTGGAACGGAAGTAGTGTTTTTTACTGCCATCTCCACAATGGGAATGATTGTTGTTTCTGTTTTGGGTTCCGGTATTTATATTGCAAGTCAGAAGCCAAAGGATATTTTGAGCAAGATGAGTTAAAGGAGTGAGCGTATGTTAGAACTGAAAAATATTTCTTATTTTTATAAATCACAAAAAGATAAAATGGTCTTGGATCAGATTTCTTATCAGTTTGAGAAAGGAAAGATGTATGCCATTCTTGGCACAAGCGGCAGTGGTAAAACAACACTTTTATCGTTGCTTGCAGGATTAGATTCTCCGATATCCGGAGAGATTGACATGAATGGAGAAAACATTGAGGAAAAAGGATTGGCAAACCACAGAAAAAATCATATTTCATTGGTGTTTCAGAATTATAATCTGATCGATTATCTGACACCTGTGGAAAATGTAAAGCTCGGAGGAAACGCTGATGCAGAGATACTTTTGACACAGATGGGAATTGATAAATCTACGAGAAAGAGAAATGTAATGCAGCTTTCCGGTGGTCAGCAGCAACGTGTGGCAATCGCAAGAGCGTTGGCAAGTAAAGCACCAGTGTTACTTGCTGATGAGCCTACAGGAAATCTGGATGAAGATACTGCAAAGGATATTGTCGAGATTTTTAAAAGTCTGGCACATGAACAGGAGAAATGCGTGATTGTGGTTACACATAGTAAGGAGCTGGCAGAGGAAGCGGATGTCATTTTGACTTTGAAGCAAGGAACAGTGGCAGCAACTGAGGATACTGTATTGGATGAAAAGATAAGAGACGGTCTTATGGAGCAGGTTGAAAGAGTTTCAGTTCCAGATGATCTTAAAGATTGAAATCCAGAAAAAGATATATCAGAAAGTATTTGAAATTGATGAAGAGTAAAAAATGAGCTAAGGCCAGTGATGTACAGTGTAATTGACCTTAGCTCATAGCATATGGAGATTATTATAAATCATGTTCCGCTTGTCGGTGTTCAGAAGTGTTCATGAAATGTGCGTCATTGGATAATAAGGTGTTGAAATTGGCAGTTATGGTATTTATCGTTGAGCGCCTTTTTTCTAAATCTTGCTTTTCCTTGACAGCAGAGGAACGTTCATTTCTTAGATTATCAATTTTTTTCTGCAGCCTCTCTGGGGAAGGTAATTTTGTAATGCCCAGCTCCTGTAATTGCTGTTTTAAGGAATCATGCAGTTTGTATTCCGACTGGTGAGCAGCTTTATATTTCTGAGGATCCGGTGCTGTTTTTGCATCCTCTACGATTTTTCTGCAGGTACGATAGGACGAACAATGCTTCTGAATAAGTTCCTGATGGGATATTTCAGAGCTTAATTCAGAAATTCGCTGTTCCGTAGCAATAATAGAATTATCAATATCTGCAATATGCTGCCTAAAGTCTTCGTAATTCAGCAAATTGTTTTCGGATAGATAGTTGAAGGTTCGGGCTGCTTCTTTCAGATTATTGAGTTGTGCCCACCGTTCAAATCCGGCACGATTGCCGGTACTCACGTAAGCAGAGAGATTGATAAAAAGCCGTACTTCTCTGGAGACGTTACGTGGAGATTTTGTTTTATGCCGGTTCTTCTCAAGGCGGAGTAATACATTTTCTTCCGTGTAATAGCTACCCAGGGATTTCATATTTGTAAAATTTTTTTGTTCCGGTGCCCGGAAAGCCAGGTTCTTTCCCTGGCGGATCTCATATCCAGCAAGTTTCATTTTTTGAAGAAACTCATCATAGTTGATGGATGACCAGATCGCTTTATCTACAGCGACTTTAAGTTTTGCTTTCCAGCTGTTTCCACGATGGTATTCCATATTTTCTTTATAAGATTTCCCTTTTTCGCCGGTTGGCATACTGGTGACAAGACCGTTTTCCTGACAAATACGGTTGCTGATCCGGCAGATTTTATGATAGCTGCGTTTGTTGGAGACATATTTATGATGGTCAACAAAGCTGGTAGCATTAAAAATGATATGGTTATGAATATGGTCCTGGTCAACGTGGGTGCTGATGACATATTCATATTTTCCTTTTAATACTTCGTCAGCAAATTCTTTGCCGAGCTTATGTGCGGTTTCAGCGTTAACCTCTCCAGGCTTAAAAGATTGAATTAAATGAAATGCCAGATTGTTGCCTTTGTCCATTACGTTCTTTTTACCTTCCTCTCTGGTGAAAGCAAATTCCAGATCAGCAGATTCTGGGGAACAGGCAAAACTGGAAATCAGTAATTTTTCTTCGGTTTTGTCCGGATTCATAATATAGTCCAGCGCTTTTTTGTCAGTCACTTTAATGGGGAAGATTTTAATATATGCCATATCTCGCTTACCATCCTTTTCAATTCTTCCATTTCTTCCGGGTACAAATCACCGGTGGTATTTACCTTTTTTGCAATCTGGTTGATGTTTACACCGATTTTGTGCATCTCTTCGTACACCTGCTTGATCGGGGTTGTGTCGGTGTTGATGATATAGCCGTCGATAGCCATTTTTCTAAGATAGGCGCCCATGTTTCTGGTCTTTGACAGAATCATCTTTTGGCGGATCAGCTTCTTTTCCTCTGGAGTAACACAAAACAATATTTGGATGTTTCTTTTTCTGTTTGACATGTCTATTTTCTCCTTCTGTACGTAATTCGGTTTTGGGGTGCTTCGGGGTTTTCAATTTAGGGCAGGGTTCCCTAAATTGCCATTTT
>SFGF01000056.1 GCA_004556655.1 Lachnospiraceae bacterium
AGGAACAGGATTCCTTATGTTTTTGGCATTTTTTTTAAGTTGTGTATAATTAATACAACAGATTTAGTGTCTTGTGGATAAGACTGCGGAAACTCAAGATTCCGGACGTACTATAATCGAATTTGTGATAATAATTTAAGACAGGAATGATATAATAATGAAAGAGAATACAACCAGACATTTACATCTGAATATGGCATTGATCGGAGGGTTTATGGGGGGCTATGCACTCACCAATCATCACGACATTTTCGGTTCCGCTCAGACATCCAATATGATTACCATTGCTATGAATGCAGCTGGTCGTCCGGATGCCAACTGGCTGGTTCGCATCTTCGGTCTGTTCCTGTATATGGCTGGACTGGCAAGCACGGTTGTTCTTCCCAAAAAATTTAAGATGAATATGAAACTATTCAGCATCATCGTAGATGGAATTGTACTGATCCTCATTGGATTTTTTCCTTCCAATCTTAATGACTTTGTTGCTCTGTATCCTTTGTTCATCGCCACTTCGATTCAATGGTGTTCTTTTCCTGGTGCCGATGGTTATGTAAGTGCCAGTATTTTTTCCACCAATAATTTGCGCCAGTTCACTACTGCTTTTGCAGAATATTTTTGCAGCCGGGATACAGAAGCTCTGCGCAAGGGCAAATTTTATGGCAAAGTGCTTTTATGCTATCATATCGGTGTTATTGCTGCCTATCTGACTTCCCGGTCATTTGGTCTGAAAGCTTCCCTGTTGGCTTTACTCCCTGTATGTACAGCATTCTTTTTTGTGTGGGAAGAAAATCGCAGTGCAGCATCGCTCCCTATCATCGGACATCTCTTTGCCAAATAGAGTTTCTACCAGCTGCCGTAAATGGTTGACTACCGAGTCTTGAACTATGGAGGAATTTTTATGATCTATGATGTTATTATTATAGGCGCCGGACCCGGGGGCATTTTTTCTGCTTATGAATTGATCCACCAGAAACCGGATTTAAAAATAGCAGTATTCGAAGCAGGACATTCATTGGAAAAACGTCACTGTCCGATTGACGGTGAAAAGATTAAATCCTGTATTGGATGTAAAAGCTGTTCAATCATGAGTGGTTTTGGCGGAGCAGGTGCATTTTCGGACGGAAAATATAATATTACCAATGATTTCGGCGGTACCCTGTATGAATATATTGGTAAGAAGCAGGCTCTGGATCTGATGCGTTATGTGGATAATATCAATATGAAGTATGGCGGAGAAGGAACAAAACTATATTCTACTGCCGGTACCAGATTCAAAAAAATGTGTATCCAGAATGATCTTCACCTTCTGGATGCTTCTGTTCGCCATCTTGGTACAGATATAAATTACGTAGTGCTGGAAAACCTGTATGCAACTCTGAAAGAAAAGCTGGATTTCTATTTCGATACCCCTGTTGCGTCTATTTCCGCAGTGTCTGATGGGTATCAGATCCACTGCCATGATACTGATTACACCTGTCGAAAATGTATTATTTCCGTGGGACGAAGCGGCAGTAAATGGATGGAACAAATCTGCAGAGAGATGGATATTCAGACAAAATCAAACCGTGTGGATCTTGGTGTCCGCGTGGAACTTCCCGCTGAGGTATTTTCCCATCTTACAGATGAACTTTATGAAAGTAAAATCGTATACCGCACACAAAAATATGGCGATATGGTACGGACCTTCTGTATGAATCCCAAAGGAGCCGTTGTAACTGAAAACACAAATGGTATTGTTACAGTCAATGGACATAGCTATGAAGACCCTGCCAGACAGACAGAAAATACAAACTTTGCCCTTCTGGTTGCAAAGCATTTTTCCGAACCATTCAAAGATTCCAATGGCTATGGCGAAAGTATTGCCCGCCTGAGCAACATGCTGGGAGGCGGTGTCATTGTTCAGCGTTTCGGTGATCTGATCCGTGGACGTAGAAGTACACCAAAGCGACTGGAAGAATCCTTTACAACCCCTACGCTGAATGCGACTCCGGGGGATTTGAGTCTGGTATTACCCAAACGGATTCTGGATGGAATCATAGAAATGATTTATGCTCTGGACAAAATAGCACCCGGTACCGCCAACGATGATACGCTTCTCTATGGTGTAGAAGTAAAATTCTATAACATGGAGGTGGCTGTAGACGAAAATCTGCAGACCCGCTATCCAGGGCTGTATATCATCGGCGATGGAAGCGGAATTACTCATTCCCTGTCACACGCTTCCGCCAGCGGTGTTTATGTGGCCAGAAATATTCTGAATGACAATATTGCTTAGACATTCATGTTTATTGTCCAAACTTTTACAGTAAAAATAGGAGAGGCTCTCCCCAACGAAATTATAGCCGTGAAGAGCCTCTTTTTTTGAGGATAGACAAAAATGGGACTATATATTATATTTTCCCCTTCCTACAGAATTCTCTGTATGCTTTCAGAAGCCTATGACTCACAGATCTGGAAAGAAAACGGTGTCTTCCCATGACTGACACAGGCATGACTCCCAAAAGAGAATTCGTCAGAAACATCTCATCAAAGTCATCTATTTCCCCAGGATAAATATCTTTTTCCCACACATGATTCCTGCTACAAATGTAAGCTCTCATAATTCCCGGAAGAAGACCGCATTCCACAGAAGGTGTAAAAATATCTCCGTTTTTTACAAAAAACACATTCGTAGTAGCCCCTTCCGCTATGATCCCTTTTGTATTGAGAAAAACCGGTTCGTCCACTCCCCGATCATGAGCCAGATGTTTTTCTCTAAGACAATCCCCATAATTCAATGTTTTATGATAGGTAAATGGAGAAGTTTCATTTCTTCTTACACAGGAAAAATCTGTTGAAAATCCTTTCTCATAATGCTTTTTTTCGTAAATATTTTCTCTTGTGGTAACCAGAAGATTCTTTTCCGAAGCAGTAATTTTCAGCACTTTTCGTCCGGTTTTCATAAATGGATCCTCCAGTGCTTTTCCCACCTTTTCCTCCAGTTCATCTGCTGACAGTTTCAGATGAAAAAATTCCATGGCACGAAACAGCCGCTCATTATGCTCTTTCAACAAAACAGGATTTCCTTCTTCCACTGCCACTGTTTCAAATGCTCCTATCCCAAAAAAATATCCCTGATCAGGTGTGATCATTTTTCTCTCCTCCTTCCTGAATAGCCTCCAGCACAGCTTTGGCCTTCTGCAGTGTTTCTTCATATTCAAATTCCAATTCCGACTCACACGTTATTCCTCCGCCTACTCCAAGATGATAGACTCCATCCTGATACACGGCAGTACGGATCACAATATTCAGGTCACAGTTTCCATCCAGGGACAGATATCCCATAGATCCTGTATACAGCCCTCTTCTGTCATGCTCTAATTCATCAATAATCTCCATGGCACGGATTTTCGGTGCTCCCGTAATGGAACCCCCCGGAAATGCAGCCTGTATCAAATCCATAATCTGCAGATTATTTTTCATTTTTCCGACGATCGTAGTCACCAAATGAAAGACTGTAGCATAAGTTTCCACTGCAAAATGATCGGTTACTTTTACTGTTCCCGGCTCACATACGTGATTCAGGTCATTTCTTTCCAGATCCACAATCATCAAAAGTTCACTTCTGTCTTTGGAAGAATTTCTCAGTTCTTCTTTCAGCGCTTCATCTTCTTCCTGTGTACTTCCTCTTTTTCTTGTTCCTTTTATCGGTCTTGTCTCGATGATCCCGTCTTTTACCTGAAGGAATCTTTCTGGAGATGCACTTGCGATCTGAAAATTTCCATAATTAAAATAACCTGCAAAAGGTGCCGGATTATGGGTACGCAGGTAGCGGTATACCTCATAAGGTTCTTTTTTACTTTTTGCTTCCAGCTGCTGGGTCATATTTGCAATGTAAATATCACCCTCCACAATATAGGAAATCATGTTATCCACAGTCTGCTTGTATTCTTCTTTTTCAAAATTCGGACAGAATTCTGCCAGTATATTCTGTTTATCCGGTTTTGGAGCCATACTGCAACGGCGAATTTCTTCCTCTGTAGCACCCAGAATCTTCTCCTGCTCTTCCGTCTCTCCTCTTGCTGTCAGATAGAGCATTTTTTCTTTTTTGTCATCTATAATCAACACATCATAAAATGCAAACAGAGCCTCCGGCAAGGATATTTTTTTTGGATGACGGGTTTTTATCTGCTCAAATTTTCTTCCGAAATCATAAGAAAAATAACCGATGGCTCCTGCTGTCAGCGGCAGCTTTGTAGGATTTTCTTCATACTGCTCCTTCAATTCCCTGTTCATGGCCTCTTCAAAGGAAATGGAAATAGATTTTCCGTTCTTATAACAGATTCCATCTTCTTCCTTTAATACCAGATATGGAAATAGTCCGATAACGGAATACTGTCCCAGATTGTTTTCCAGTGCGGAATCCAGAAATACTGCCATTTCCCTGTCTTTATAGATTTCAAAAATATCTGCTGCCTCTCTATAAAAAGACAGCCTGCGAATTACTGTTTTCATATGTTTTCCACCATTTTCTGCATATTTTTGTGTAGTTCACCAGTAGTTCATGTCCGTATTCTGTCAGTACTGCTTCCGGATGAAACTGTACTCCGTATATAGGCATTTTTCTGTGACTGACTGCCATAATCACGCCATCCTCCGAACGGGCATTGACCTGAAGCTCTTCCGGAAATTTCTCATCACACACCACCAGTGAATGATATCTGGTCACCTGATAAGTCCTCGGAAGATCCTGAAACAGCCCTTTACCGTCGGTGGTAATCGATGTTACCTTTCCATGCATAGGACGTATTCCCTTCTTTACGGAGGCCCCGAAAACATGGCCAATAATCTGATGTCCCAGACACACACCCAAGATCGGAACTCTTCCCGCCATTTTCTGCAGGATTTCTCTGCAGTTCCCACAATCTGCAGGACTTTTCGGTCCAGGAGAGAGAATGATCCCTTCCAGATTGCCTGCTGCCAGCATGGATTCTGTTTTTTCCGCTGTGATTCTGTCGTTTCGCACTAACTCTACTTTCTCACCCACCTCTTCCAAATACCTGGCCAGGTTATACACGAAAGAATCATAATTATCAATCATCAAATACATTAAAAATACCTTCCTCTCTTCTTTCCTACAATATAAAAGACTGCCAAAACAGAATCCCTCTCAATGGGACTCTGAATGGCAGTCTTCCGATCTGTCTAATCCGGACACACCTTATATTTAGTCGAATCTTATTCTATCATAATCTCCGCTATTGTGTCCAGTTATAACAGAAATAAATACTTTGTTGTATAATTCAGTTTTTATTTTCATCTACAAAGTTTCAAATACTTTTGTACCTTTTTTCTTAATCCATCGCAGTAAGATTAATGCTCCCCCTAAAAGGATGGCAGTTGCCAGAAGCAGAAAAGTGAATGGCTCGAGATATTTTCTCGTAATCCAGTAAATTCCTGCCATTGCCATAACCAAAGCCCAGCTGCCAAATAAAGTGATCATTACACACATACTCTGTTTGATGGGAACAATCTCATTGGTCCAGGTAACATTCGGCATTTTCAGGTTCATTGAAAGCCCGAATAATGCCATAAACAGAATATACGATGCCACTGCCAATGGAATCAAAACCGCAAAGACCAGACTGGGTTGTAATACTACTTCAAGACTGATTACCATAATGCCGGCCGGAATCAGCGTGAGTATCAGATGCATCTTAACCTTTGCCATCAACACCTGCCAGGAACTCACAGGAAATACCTGCAACAGCCACAGATTTTTTCCCTCCAGTGAGACCGACGGTGCTGTCATATCATTCATAGATGTCATAATACAGCCTGCCGCAGCCGCAATCAGCAAAATCATATCATTCTTCTCTCCGAATACTTCCGCTAAAATAACCCGAACTGTATCTGCCTTGACAAGCAAAGCGACAGCCACAACAATCATCAGGATGATTCCCAGCCCGCAGTTAAGCATATAGTTGGGGCTGCTTAAGAAACGGCGAAATTCTTTTCCAAGCAGTGCATTATCCGCAGAGCACACAGAAATCTGCTTTTCTCGATACTTTGCCTTTTTCTCTCCTTTATTTGCCGTAACCATTTTCATATAACTTTTTTCCAGAACAAGGTAAACAATAGCAAATAATCCCAGGATGACAGCTGAAAACCAGAGTAAAGACACCAGATCTCCTGCTGCCGCAAGGCCCATCCGATAAAGGGGTGAGAAACGTCCTCGAATCTTATTTCCCAAAATCTGAGGATCCGCAACGATATCCTGCAAATACTGCGCTGCCTTTCCATAAAGGTAATAATAACCAACAATAAATGCGAGAGATAAAACTACGGTAACCAAACTTTTATGTTTTGTCTTTGCACTAATCAGCGCAACCGCCCACCCAAGAACCGCAGATAGAATCAATACAAACACAGACAGCACCAAAGTCACCAGAATCGAACAAATAACCGCAATAAAATCAGGCTTTACTGTTATGTAATATTTCACCAATACGGGAATCATAACAAGCATTTCATAAAGCAGTCCCATGGCGTAAACACCGGATAATCTTACCAGAAGAATTTCCGACGGTGAGATAGGCATGGACAGCAAAAAATCATTATCTTTTGCAGAGTAAAGACTGGCATAGGTATTAAATACACTTCCGAAAGCACCCATAATCACACAGATGATCCCTGTCAGTGAAAAATACAGCCAACTCATATTTGCAGCTGCCAATGGTTCACACAACAAATCTGCCACAAAATAAAACATGACAGCAAGCATTCCAAAAATCCCCAGATACAGGATTATTGACAAAATCAGGCTGATACCGGTTCTATTTTTATTCTTTTTCCTATCCTGCCAGAAAAAAGAAAATAATTCCATCATCTGTTTTTTAAATAAGGTTTTCGTCATGTTCATCCTCCAATTCCAAAAACACATGTATAAAATGATTCAGATACAGGACACAGATTTGCAGTAACAACGGATAGCAGGAATAATACTTATGGGTAAGAGAACGAACCTTTTTCATTGCTTCTGAAAAAGGAATCTTTGCAAAATCCTCTGATAGCTCAATATAACAGCGCCTGATCTGTTCCCGTGACAGCTGCGCTTCATATCCCATCAGTTGATCTATAGTCACTCCAAAAAAAGAGGCCAGTTTCGGTAAAAGCAAAATGTCCGGTGTACTCTGCCTGTTCTCCCATTTGGATACCGAAGCTTTGGTAACACCGATAAAATCTGCCAGTTCCTCCTGCGTAATCTTTCGCTCACGACGCAATCGTACAATATTTTCTGATAAGTTCAGGACATTCATCGTTGATCCCTCCTCATATACTTGCTTCATCTGAAACGAATTCTTTTTCTTATCAATATTCTATCAGGACATCCGGAAACTGTGCAAGTGAAGCATACGATACTTTAGGAAATAATGTTAACCAATAAGAAACCGGGGAGCAATCTCCCCGGTTTTACTTATACCATATGTTTTTTACACATTTTTAGCTTGCATTACTTGCTGCTATTTTCACCTTACTCCACAGATTACTGATGATTTTTCTGGTAGCTTCATTATAAACAAAAACTTCATCTTTCTCATATCCGCTTCTGGGAATGTAAGCATTGATTTCTTCATAATCTCCGCCTTCCCCTGACAGTTCATCCATAACTTCCTGATTCGGAGAAGTATATCCCACATAACTGGAGTTGTCATATGCTCCGTCATAATCGGATACAAAATTGATGAACTCATGTGCCAGTTCCGGATTCTTGGCATTTTGAGGAATTACCATAGCATCAGACCACAGGTTTGTACCAGATTCAGGCAGGTAATAACCCATATCTTCATTTTCACTCATAACATATGCGGCATCACCGGAATAGATCAATCCCAGAGCCTTACGTCCCTGTGCCATATTATCAATGATCTCATCGGTGACGATCTCCGGTTCCATCGTCTGTACACACTGTACAAGCCAATGATAAGCTTCTTCCAGTTCTTTTTCACTTTCTGTATTCATGGAATATCCAAGAGACTTCAACGCCATCATAAAACTATCCCTTTCGGAATCATAAAGATAAATGTCACCTTTATACTTTTCATCCAGGAAAATAGCAAAACCTTCTTTCTCCAAATCCTCCAGATCCACTTTTGTTTTATCATACACGATACCCACAGCTCCCCAGAAGTAAGGCACCGAATATTCATTTTCCGGATCATACGGCAGATTTAAAACGGATTCACACAGATTATCCATACAATCCAGACTAGAATAATCCAGTTTTTGCAGATATCCTTCATCGATCAGCCTCTGGATCATGTAGTCACTGGGAACAAGTATATCGTAAGATTCTCCGTTTGCCACTTTAATATACATCTGCTCATTGGAATCAAAATTCTCCATCAAAACAGTACATCCGGTCTCTTCCTCAAAATCACTGATGATATTTTCACCGGTATATTCTCCCCAGTTATAGACATGCAGCGTTTGTCCTTCGTATTTACGTGACAATCCACTTCCGCCCAGATTACAGAAGATCAGGATACTGATCAGAGCAACTGCTCCCACTGCCAGCGGTACAAGTTTTCTACGTCCGCTGATCTCTGCTTTCGTCTCACGCTTCGCTGCCAATACCGGCGCAATATTGATGATCAAAAGCACAATCGTAATGATCACAACTACGAGTGTAGAAATGGCATTGATACTTGGATTGACACGCTTACTCATGGTATAAACCATAATACTGAGATTCTTCACACCACCGCCCGTCACAAAATAGGAAATGATAAAATCATCTACTGACATGGTAAATGCAATCAATGCACCGGATACGATTCCCGGTGTAATCTGCGGTACAATCACTTTTGTCAATGCCTGCCAAGGCGTAGCTCCCAGATCCATAGCCGCATCCGCCAGATTAGGATCCAGTGATTTAATCTTCGGCATCACCGATAAAATCACATAAGGAATACAAAAAGCAATATGCGCCAGCAGCATGGTCATAAACCCTTTTTCCACTTTAAAAGTGATAAACAGCAGCATAAATCCGATTGCCGTAACGATCTCAGGATTCATCATAGGTAGATTATCCACCTGTTCCATCAGATCACGAACAATTTTTTTCGATTTACTGAGTCCAATAGCAGCAATTGTTCCTGCCACTGTAGAAATCGCAGTTGCAATTAAAGCAATGGCAAATGTGATATACAAAGATTCCATCATATCACTGGATTCCAGCATATGCCGATACCAGCGCAGTGAAAATCCTGTAAAGCTTGTCAACGATTTTCCATCATTAAATGAAAAAATAATCATATACAGGATGGGAAGGTAAAAAAACACAATCATCAACAGCATCAGTATTTTTCCAAAAGTACGTTTGCTCTTTTTCATTTTCTTACTCCTCCTTTCCACCCTGATTACGAATTTCAACTTTTCGCACTGTCATCATCAGAAGCATCATGATCACTGCCATGATCATAGAAATAGCACTTCCGAAGTTCCATTCTCCAACAGTAATAAACTGATTTTCTATCATATTACCGATCAGGAAATATTTCCCTCCTCCAAGAAGTTTGGGAATATAGAAGGAACTGACTGCCGGCAGAAATACCAGTGTTATCCCGTTGATCACTCCCGGAAGGGAAAGTGGAAATGTTACTCTCCAGAATGCCTGCACCGGATTTGCACCCAGATCCGCACTGGCATCCAAAAGAGAATGGTCCATCTTACAAAGGGAAGTATTGATCTGCAGAATCATAAACGGAAGGAAGTTGTAAACCATACCCAGAAGAACCGCTCCTTCTGTGTAGAGAAGTTCACTTCCGCTATATCCAAACAGACTGAAAATTCTTTGGATCAATCCTCCTTCACTGAGCAGACCGATCCATGCATAGGTTCTTACCAACATATTGATCCACATGGGAATCGTAATACAAAGCACCAGGATGTTCTGTACTTTCTCCTGGCTTCTGGCAATAAAAAACGCAACCGGATATCCGATCAACAGGCAGATGATCGTTGTCTTTACGGCTATCCAGAGAGAACGCCAGAGTATGATCAAAAAGTCAGGGTCGGTAAAAAATCTGACATAATGATCCAGTGTCAGGGTAAAGGAGATGATGGTATTTCCCGGTTCTGTAACAGAATACAGTGCAATCAGAACCATAGGAAGAATCAGCATCATAACCGCCCATGCAACATAAGGAATCGCAAGCTGAGAAAACTTTTTCATCAGAACTCCATCCTCGACATTACGTGAATATCTTCCGGGAAGAATGTCAGTCCGACCTCCTGACCTACCTCCGAATAATCTGTAGTGTGTATCTTAAATTCCCGCCCTGTAGTGGAGAAGGTTACCTGATATACCCCTTCTTTCACTTCTTCAGGTTCAAAATCGTAATCTACATTGATATCTACACTCTGCTCTTCATCACTCAGTTTCCAGCCCTGTGCATTTGCCCATGTCTTCAGATCCGTATCCAGTGCCTGAGATTCCTGAATCTCATCCACTGTCTTAAGGAAATTAAAAGCCATGACCGCTTCATTCGCCTTTTCATTTTTTACGAAAGGCTGATTAACAACAAATATCATACGCTCAATACTTGTTCCATTGGAAGTTGCAAACGTAACCGGATACTCTCCTTCTTCCTCTCTCAGATCATACTCGACTCTGGCAATAGAAATATAATCATCGCTTTCCGGATCCCATGCCTGTGCATTGGAACGGGCAATGATTTCTTTATCATCCAGATCCTTTACATCCTCCAGATCCACATAGAAATTGTTGGCATTGATCTTCTCTCTGCCGTCTTCACTGGTCACATCCTGATTTTTAATCACCTGCATATTGACGGTTACACTGGTTCCCGGAACCGTCTCCACCATGATTTCATAGTGAACACCCTTAAACAGTACACTGACTACTTCGCCGGTCATCTTTCCGTCCTTTATATCCACAATATCAATGTCTTCCGGACGAATCACCACATCCACAGGCTCATTCTCCTTGAATCCGTAGTCCACACAGTCAAATGTGATATCATCAAAACGTACCTTATAATCCTCCAACATCGTACCGGGCAAAATATTGCTTTCACCAATGAAATTGGCCACATATCGGTTGGAAGGCTCATTATACACCTCCTGCGGTGTACCGATCTGCTGAATCTCACCGTTTTTCATGACCACAATCTTGTCTGACATAGTAAGCGCTTCTTCCTGATCATGGGTTACAAAAATAAAGGTAATACCGACCTCCTGCTGAATTCTTTTCAGCTCATACTGCATTTCTTTTCTAAGTTTCAGATCCAGCGCTGCCAGCGGCTCATCAAGCAAAAGTACTTTCGGCTCATTGACCAATGCTCTCGCAATAGCCACACGCTGCTGCTGTCCACCTGATAAAAGTGTTGTATTTTTCTTCTCAAATCCCTCAAGACCGATCAGTTTCAACATTTTCATTACTTTCTGATCAATGATATCCTTACTCATTTTTTTGATCTTCAGTCCGAATGCTATATTTTCATATACATTCAAATGGGGAAATAAGGCATATTTCTGAAAAACTGTATTTAACTCTCTCTGATATGCCGGCTTCTGACTGATCTCTTCTCCATCAAAGATCACTTTTCCCTCATCTGCGTCCAGAAATCCTCCAAGAATCCTCAAAAGCGTTGTTTTTCCACATCCGCTTGGACCAAGCAAAGTAACAAATTCATTTTCATAGATGTCCAGATTGACTCCTTTCAGAACAATCTGACCGTCAAAACTTTTTACAATATTTCGAAACTCGATCAGTTTCTTTTTTTCCATCTCACCTTCTCCTTCCTAGAACATAGGGGGCGTAGTGATCCACAAAATCTTTGCATCACTGCTTCCGTTATTATACAGATAATGTCCCCTGGTTCCATCCATATAGAAAGTCTCCTGTGCTTTCAGACGATATCTCTGATTCCCTCTGACCAGAGTCACAGTACCTTTCAAAACATAACCAAATTCCTCTCCCTGATGAGCGGATAATTCATGACTCTTTTTATGGGGGTGAAGTGTCAGCAAAATCGGTTCCATTTTGTTTTTCTGCGCATTGGGAATGACCCATTCAATTTTATAGTCTTCCTGCTCATCCTCAAAAAAATCCTGCGTAGAAAACACAATCTGCTTTTCTTCTTCCTCATGAAAGAACTCCGACAAATTCGTTCCAAGAGCTTCCAGAATATCCTCCAGCGTTGCTATACTGGGAGCGGTCAGATTTCTCTCTACCTGAGATAAAAATCCCTTTGTCAGTTCACTCCTCGAAGCCAGATCTCCCAGCGTCAGATCATTTTGAAGACGCAGCTCTTTCAGCTTCTTACCGATATCCAAAATTACACCTCCCGTTTTGTAATACTATACTTTTTTTTAAAAAATAGCGAACAAGTACATTATACACAGATATACAGATAATGCAATAGGTTTGTACAAATTGGTGGTCGTAATTTTTAAAAGTGTAATAGCTGATAAAATCCAGTCCTTCTTACCTATGTCAGGCTCGCTTTCCCCAATGACATTGGTAAGAAGGACTGGATTTTATCAGCTCATTTACTTTATCTAATTTACGAAAACAATTTTGTATGGTTTGAGTAGTTTTTCTCACGTAACAATATGCATGTTATTATTGTATTCAATGTTTTTCAGGTTTTAAGAAAATAAATATCAGAGAACTGACCAGAAGGAGTCCCGGATAGAAGAGTTTCGGAATCACATCGAATGCGGACAGTTCATATCCCATCTCGTGTACTGCAGACAGGGCAACCAGCATCTGTGCACCGTAAGGGATCACTCCCTGGAAAATACAGGAGAAAGTATCCAGTATGGAGGCTGTCTTTCTCGGTGTTACTCCGTACTCTTTGGCCATCTCTGCTGCAATGGGATTTGCCATAACGATAGCGACTGTATTATTGGCTGTGGCAACATCCATAACACCCACCAGAAGTCCGATTCCGAGCTGTCCGCCTTTTTTCCCTTTAAATACTTTTCTTACCACCAAAAGCAGTGCTTCAAAACCGCCATACTCTCGGATCAGAGCACACATTGCTGAAACCAGGATGGCAACCATACTGGTTTCGAACATTCCTGCTGCGCCGGACCCCATACTTCCCAACAGATCTACCGGTGTGATCTGACCGGTCACCAGCATAATAAAAGAACCTGATACGATTCCCACCAAAAGTACGATAAACACATTAATACCGGCAATACCTCCAATCAGAACCAATATATACGGAATGATCTGTATCAGATTATACTCATGAGTCACTGCTCCCTCCAGATCCGTATTTAATGAGAGTACCAGAATCAGTACCAGCGCCGCCAATGCTGCCGGCAGAGCAATTCCAAAATTTTCCCGGAATTTATCTTTCATGGCACAGCCCTGTCCGTTGCATGCTGCGATCGTAGTATCGGAAATAAAAGACAGATTATCTCCAAACATAGCTCCACCCATCACAGAAGCCACACACAGCGGCAGACTGAATCCGGACGCCGCTGAAACCGCTGCCGCGATTGGTGTGATCAACGTAATTGTTCCTACAGAAGTTCCCATAGCCGTGGATACAAAACAGGCTACAATAAATAATACTGCAACCGCAAATTTAGCAGGAATCAGTGACAGCATAAAATAAGCAACACTTTCCGCACTGCTTCTTCCCACCACTCCTACAAAAGTTCCGGCTGTCATAAAAATAAGAAGCATGGTGATAATATTCTTATCCGCCAGACCCTGTGCCATGATTTCCAGTTTATCATCAAATTTTACTTCCCTGTTCTGAAGACATGCTACCAGAATTGCTGCAAGGAAAGCAATCACGATCGGGATATTATAAAATCCCATAGGAATCTTCATCACATATTCAAATACAATTCCCAGCCCCAGATATAGGACAAGAAATACACCAATTGGCAGTAATGCCCAGGGATTACTCTTTTTCATAGCTGTACCTCACATTTTTCTTTTTATTTTTTATATTTCCCGTGTATCAATCACGTGTATCTTACTATTGTACTGGACAGCTATATAAAAGTAAAGTTTGTTCGTTATTTTTCATACTCAATGTCTGCAGTGGTGTAAAATCTTCCAAAATATCAGCGAAATTTATTCATCCGCCAATTCAACCCTGGCTTCTGAAATTGAAAAACATGTCTCTGTCCCGTGCCTGTCTGCACAACACATCATAGGCCAGATCAAATGCTGTTTGAAACCAGGCAGTAAAATCCTGTGGTCTTTCCTCCATCCACTGATTCAGTTCCTTTATTGAAATCCATTTGGCATCTTCGATTTCATCCGGATTGAATGAAAAATCCTGCTTACGAAAGCCACCAAAATCCGGACTGTATAAAAAGACATGATCCATCTCATTCTCACTCAGTTCCCCAAAGGATGCCGAATACTGAAATGATCCACACCCATAGATGACTTCTCCGCCATCCATAAGCAACCCACATACATTGCTGTCAACAATATGACAGTTGGTCTTTAACCCCAGTTCCGTTTCCAGTCGGAGATTAATCGCAGTATCCATGGATTCACCTTTTCTGGGATGGGAACAACATGCGTTGGACCATAATCCTCCGGAATGATACTTTCCATGTGCTCTTCGCTGCAAAAGCATGGTAGCATCCGTCCAGTCGAAGATAAATATTGAAAATGCCCTGTGCAATTGTCCCTTTTTATGGGTTTCCATTTTTTCTCCATAACCAATCTCGTTGTCATTTTCATCCACCCAAATTAATAAATCTTCCATAAAACTTTCCCTTTCACATATATAATGACGTTGCAGTCAAAAGTTTTTGACCCCATAACGCTTACAGATTTTTTAACTCGTCCATGATCAGTTCCGCCGTTTCTGTTGCGGAAACCAGAGCATGATAAAGTCCTTCCCCGCTTTCGTAACGATTGGTACCACAAAAATCGCCGACTCCAAAACAGCGCCCGTTTCTATGCGGCAGATTATTAACATTCCCACACAGTGCACCTTTCGGTATTCGAAGCGTCTCATAATCTGTAAAATTTCGGTCTATGTATTTCTTTTTCAGCTCATAAAATCTTTTTTTCATGTTTTTCTTCGGAATCTGGCACCACAACCCAATGTTCCAGGTGTTATGACTCACCGGAATTGCCCAGAAATAATCCATAGTACTCTCATCTTCGTACCAAAAATAAACTCTGTCTTTTACAAGATGGGAATTTCCCCGGACAATCTCAGAAATCCCCAACGTATTTTTCATTGGAATGGTATTATTTTTTTCTTTCCGGAAAAGATCGACATTCCCATGTCCCGATGCCCCTGTTGCAAATACTATAGTTTTCGAAAAATAGCCTTGTACATAGATTCCTTCCACAGTCTCCTGCACTTCTTTTACTTTTGTTGAAAATACAATTTCCGCCCCTCGGCTCACTGCCTGATTTAATAAATCCTGGTCCAGATTTCTGCGAAAAGTCCCAATTCCATACTCTTTCTCATCATAAGTAAAACAGTGCTCTCTGTCACCTTTCACAGTCATACAGGAACGTACTTTTACAGCGCCACGATGTAATGTTTCTGATAGATCCAGTCCCATATCCAACAAGTATTCTCTTGCTCTGTTTGGAAGAAAACCTCCACAGATCTTCTCATCGATCTCACCGCGTTTTTCTAATATCAAACAACGATAACCGGCACTTGCCAGAAGATAGGCACATACCGAACCGGCAGGACCGCCTCCTACAATGATACAATCATATATCATTTCTGTTACCTCCGTCAAATTTACCGGATTCTTTCAGGATAGTTTCCAGCGAAATAACAGGGACTCCACTTTTATCTTCCAGTCCTTCTCTGTATTTGTTCTCATGTCTGACATCTGTCAGAATCATCGCATCTACCGTCGGCCATTTCTCCGTTTCCAAAAGAACCGGAACATCAAATGCAAGTGCATCGTTTTCTATCTGTTTATCTGTGATAAAACAGATTTCCGTCTCACATCCGGAAGCTTTCAGATCTTTGAGCATGTAAGAGGTAAACACATTTCTCCCGTAAATACCGATTTTTTTCAATTCTTTTTTTTTCAGATAGGAGGCTATTAGTTCTGCATCTCTGTCCTTTTGCAGAATCCAGGGGATGGATGCAAATTTCTGTACGGGATATTTCTCTTCTTTAAAAACATATTCATTCAGTTGATTGCAGTGCCGACATCCCAGTCTTCGTATCCTTCCTTTTTCAATGGTCTTCTTCTTGATATTTCGGTAAGTGGTTTCTTTATGACAATGGAAACAACGGGCTGTCAACGTCACATATTTTTCCGACTGTTCTTCCATTTTCAGAACCGTCCCCCGATTTGCAGTTTCGCTGTATTTCAGACGGGCAATTTCTCCCAGCGCCTGATAATCTTCATCTGACAGCTCCGTGATATTCAGATTCCACTGTCCTTTTTCAATAAACTCTTCTCTATTGGGAATTCTGCCATTTTTACAAGCGTTCTGGTAATAACGGCTGCCCGGATAGGTCTGAATATAACCAAAATTTGTGATCGGCTGGGTTCCGTATACCTCCGTATGATGCTGGCACCAACTTAATGAATCTTTCATTGTCTCAAAGGTTTCCGTCTCTGCTCCGAAAATCAGGTTTCCGGAACAGCCGATCTGATACTGATATGCGGTCTGAAGCGCTTTTTCAATCGTCTCTCTTTTTAAATGCTTCTGCATATTTTCCAGAACTACATCAGACATACTCTCGATTCCAAAACATGCCCCCACACAGCCTGCGTCCTTCATTTCTTTGATAATTGTTTCTGTATAGGTTTCCGCCCGCATCTGACATGCCCAGGACAAATGATACGGCTTTATTCTTCGACAAAATTCCAATACCTTCTCCTGATTGATACTGAAGCATTCATCCACCAATGCGATGCCATTGATCTGATATTTTTCAACCCAAAGATCAAGTTCTTCAAAGAAATTATCCAGGCTTCTTCCTCGATACCGGTTCCCCATCGGATGAAAGCAGAAGCTGCATCTGTACGGGCAGGAACGGGACAGCATCATAGGCATCAACCGGGGATTATCACTGTAATACCCATAATAATTATACCATCCTTCCACTTCCTGACGATCCAGATAAGCTTCCATATTCAGTCCCTCATAAGAAGGAAATGGAAGACTGTCCACATCCTCTACAGGCTGTCTCGGTTCTGTAGCAATATATTCTCCGTCATTTGACCTGTAAACCAGTCCTTTTACCTCTGAAGCTGCTTTTCTTCCCTCAATCACTTCACACAATTCACAATTGGTAATCTCTCCTTCACCGATCACCGCATAATCAACACCGGTCATACGAGAAAACAGGAGTGGCTCGGAAGTAAATCCACCACCACCACCGACAAGAATAATATTGGGATTTGCCTCTCTGGCAGTCTTATAGACCAGCTTCAGCACCTTATATTCACTAGTCAGACCGCCACACAGCAAAACATCAATTTTTTTATCCCGTATAATTTCTTTCAGCTGCTGATATGGTTCTTTGTCAGCAAACATCATATTAAAGCCTTCCACATCATAGCCGGCCGCACGCATGGCGCCATTTACATACGCAATTCCGATTGGCATACAAAAATCGTCTCTCTCATCATATTCCGGAATTGTCTGAATCACCAGTAAATATCTCATTCTTATCCCTCCCAGTTTCCATCTAAAAGACGGCACGCTGCTTCCAGCTCACTTCGGATCTGAAGCGACTGCGGACATCTTTTTTCACATGTTCCGCACTTTATACACAGTTCTGACGGTACTCCTCTTTTTTTACAATATTTTACAAATTCCTGTCTTGCATAAGTGTGCAATCCATAAATCCTGTCACAATTCACAAGATATAGAATTTTGGATATCTGAATTCCTGCCGGGCAGGGTTGACAATAATTGCACCCTGTACAATATAACCGGCTCAGTTCCTCTAATTTTTCGACAGCTTCCTGGATCCGACTTTCAAAGTCCTGCACTCCCTGACCGATTTTTTCTGAAAGTGCTGCATTTTCATCGATCATCTCCAGAGTGGACATCCCTGAAAGTGTACAGTCCACATTCTGATTTTCCATCACATATCGAAGGGCAATCTCACTTGTAGGAAGCTGCGTCTCGTCTTCTGAAAACAGTTTCTCACTTTCATCCTTCTGTTTTATCCTGCCTAATTTTTCCCCTAACGAAGATGGCCATGCAAGGCGACCGCCGGCAACGGGTCCCATTACCATAGTTCCCATTCCATGTTGTTTTGCATATTCCAAAACGCCAGCATTTTTCCGATCCAGCAGGTTATACTGACACAAAACAGAATCAAAACCTGTTCCGTATTTTTCAGCTTGTTCCAGCATATAGCAAATATTCTCGGGAGAATCATGTACAGAAACTGACAGATTCCGTATCAACCCTTCTTCTTTCGCCTTTTGCCCTTCCTTCAGCAGATTCAGTGGAATCAGCACTTCATCGAAAAGTTTTCGATTGATTCCCCAGAATAAATAATAATCCAGATAATCTGTCTGCATTTTTTTCAAAGAATTCTCCAGCCAGAGCCGATAATCGTCTGTCTTCTTCATTTCCTGGAGAGGAATTTTAGAAGACAACAGGATTCTTTTCCGAAAATGCTTTACTGCATTTCCCAGAATCTCTTCGCACTTTCCTTCACAATAAGTAGGTGATGCGTCAAAATAGTTAATTCCCTTTTCATATGCATGTTTTACCAGCTTCTCTGCCGCTTCCGAATCCGTGTATTCCGTTCCATTACTCTCTATCTTTGGAAACCGCATACATCCCAATCCCAGAATCGATATATTTTCTCCTTTTTTACCTGTTTTTCGATACTGCATCTTTTATTTATAATCCAGTCCATATTGCCTGCAAAGCTGACAAATGGCATGATTTTTTCTCCATTCTTCGATCTCTTTTTTATCCGTTGTAAGATAGTCTTCAAAAACTGCATTCTTGTGCAGGATTTCACACAGCATTACTTTTCCATCCCAGTCAATGAACAGTTTATCTCTTCTGTTTCTGCATGGCTTCCTCAACAGTTCCGGTTCAGCCGCCACTGGAGTTAACAGCTTCTCCGGTTCCGGATAATAGCTTTCAATAAATTTTTTTGCTGACTCAGGAAAAGGCTCAGCCCCGCTTAGATAAAACAAATTAAAATACAATGCCTTTACCGGTGCAAAAATGAACCCCAGTTTTTGACACAACTTCTCCATGTCCGTTAAGTCTTTCCCCTGATTATTTACATACAGGTGATAACCGATCAATACCCTGATTGAAAGATGATGTTCTTCCTTTAGTTCAGAAATCCTAAGCATATTTTTCTTGACAAGTTCGATATTCCCGCCGTTATGTGTTGTTTCATAAACTTCCTGATAAAAACCGGAAACCGATATTTTCAGAATATCGATCAGTGACAGCAATTCTTTATCCCATGAAATCTTCAGTGACAGATTCGAAGAAAGAACAGTCTGATATCCTTTCTCTTTTGTAATTTTCAATATTTCTTTTAAATGGGGATTTAAAAATGGTTCTCCACAGATAAAGAAAAAAACACTCACAGCATCCGGGTATTCTATTTCTATTTTATCAAGAATCTTCCTGTATCGATCAGGAGTCATAAACCCCCTGCCTTTATGCGAAAATACTTCCGGATTGTGATTGCCTGTCTGACAGGAGCGGCATCTCAGATTACAATTCCCTGAAACCTCAATTCGGATTTCCACTGGATTGACTATTTTAATCACTGACGCGCCTGGATAATAGCTCTCACATTTTTTCTGCCATTTTTCTGCTGACTGCTCTTTAAAATCCGCAATGACAAAAAAAGGTTCCTTATATCTTTTCTCTTTTAAATCCGGTTTTTGAATTTCAGAAACTGTGATACCTTTATTTTGGAGCCATCGCTCAACTGCCATTGCAAAATCATTCACTCCGCAGAGGATCACCTGCTGTCTTTTCATTTGTTCTATGATTTCATCCGGAAAATACTGTTCAAATTTAAACATACTGCTTCCTGTTCTATAAATATCCCTTCGCTATCGCGCGAATAACTTTTTCTGCTCTTTCTTTCATTGCTTCACATTCTGCTTTGTCTACTTCATAGACAGAACCTGTCATAAATCGATTGATTCCCATACAACTGGTACATACCCGGTTATATGGACATTCCCTGCATTCCTTTTTCGCTCTTTTATCATAAACGGACCATTCGTTATGAAGTCGTTTCCACCGTTCATCCTCAAACAGATTCTGATAAATATTACCTAACAAATACTCTTGATCATCCATAAACATCAGGCATGGATACACATCTCCATGTATGGATACTGCACTCCAGGATTGCGCTGCCTGACAAATCTGTTTTCCCATCACCCGTTTTTTCTTCATGCGGTTGATCATGGCCTGCAGTTTCTGATCTGCCGTACGAGCATTCCCAGCTTTTGCTGCCGCAAGCACTTCATTGAGATTCTCGCTTTGACACTCTTTCGGATTTTCCAGATAGTAAGGTGAATCCGGAGCAACAGTAACCAGAGAGACATTGATTTTTCCAGGTTTTGTCTCAAAAGTTTCAGCCAGATGCGCCGTAAGCTTCTGGATAGAATATCCATCGTTTTTCTGCAGTGCCGTATAAGTCACATCAATTCCCTGTGGCTGCTTTCCCTCTGTATAGACACGAAGCTTTTTGAAGTTTTCCAGAATCCTGGTGTAAGTACCCTGTTCTTTCCCATCTACACGCATCGCATCATGAAGCTCCTGTGGACCATCAATGCTGAATATGACTTTAATCTGATATCCTTTTATCATTTTCATAATAGCTTCATCCATGATCGTGCCGTTTGTAATGATTCGAAACACAGGCAATTCTTTGATTTCTCCGCGATTATATTTTTCCGTCACATGCTGTGCCACTGCCCGGATCGTCTCCGGAGCACATAACGGTTCCCCACCAAAGAATTTAATTTCTTCGATCACATCATATTTGGAGTAATAGGTCTCAACTGCATCGATTCCTGTCTGTGGCTGCATAATCCCCGCTTTTGAATGATAATTGCCATGGTTGGCAAAACAATATTTACATCGAAGATTACACGTATTTGATACATGAAGGACTAATGTAGAAAAACGATTGTCAGGAGTATCCTCCGGGAATGCATCCTTACCGTCTGCCTCTTTCTCCAGTTTTGTTTTTTCTTCTGCACTTACTGTACGGATATCCAACGTATCACAGTCAAATGCAATATACTGCCCCTCATCTTCCAGAAAATGAATCCTCATTTTTTCATCTCCTTCTCTTTATTCTATCCATCTTGGTTTATCAATACTTCTCTCCGCTGCTGCAAGACACTGAATCGCTTCCTCTTTCCGTCCCTCTTCCTTCAGTTCTATTGCCAGCTTTGATAAATGTAATACTCCAAGAACCGCACTTAATGGATTGCCGATTTTTCTCTCCAGTTCAGATAAAGAACGACTTTCCAGATACCCGGTTGTATATGCTTTCCACATGTGATCTACATTGGACTGAAGCAAAAATGTATGCATGGACGGATCTGCCACAGTCCGATACCAGTACATCAGGAAATCACCTACCAGAACTTCATCGGAAGCCAGATTATAATCGTAAACTCCAATTCCCTCTTCGGTCACATAAACATTATTCACTCCAAAGATATCTCCCTGTACAGCAGCTTTCGGAAGTTCTGTCCATTTTGACTGGATTTCTTCCATCAAAGAGTCATGTTTTTCTGTGATTTTGTCGATCCAGTTTTTATCGATCCAGTTGGGATATTGATTATTCCATATTTTTTTATAAGAACTCTTATTCATCACTTCGTGATAGACTCTGGAAAAACCAATTTCCAGTTTTTGTTCTTCTGAAATACGATGCATATTTCCCATCATTTTTCCAATTTCATATGCAAGCTCTTCCGTCAGAGCTTCCGGCTCACTCCCCATAAAAGCCTCACAGGATAAACAAAGCCTTATGCCTTCCAGTACCACTTCCTGCGTATATCCTTCCTGTGTCCTGTATTGGTATGTAGTCGCAATTCCACTTTCCCTTAGTTTTTGAGAAAATGTAATCTGCGATTCTATCAGCTCTCTATTAAACATGGATTCATGCACCAGTTTAAAAACAACAACTTCCTGTTCTGTTTCCACGCCAAGAATCACCCGGATCTGGCGTTCGCCGTCGATCTCTTCATCTTTATTCAGAAATTCCAATGTATCTGTTACTTTTCCCTTTACACCAAATGTTTTTAACCATTCCTGTATCCAGCTTTCATAGATTTTCATGATTCCTTCTCCGATGCTTCCCAGACAATGATTTTTTCAACAATTTCCCGAAACATGCTGCATATAAACGGATCCCCTTTAAAACCATCGCCGGTACGGAAATTATTTCCGCCCAAACATCCAATACACAGCTTATTACCAAAGCATTTTCTGCATGTTTCCGATGAATATCTGCTATAATTTTTCAGCAAATTATAGATTTTCTGAAATTGATCTTCTGATCCTTCCGGATCATGGACATCTCCCATATAATAGGTATTCACATCCGTCAGGAGATGGCATGGATATATTTTTCCGGCAGCCGATACAGAAAAAAGCTCCGTCCCACCGACACACATATTGTCAGGGGAAATATCCTTTGCCTGGATACGCGCAATCATACCTTTTAAAAGAGTAAACATGTATTCTTTGTTGCCTTCATAATCTTTCAGAATCTCGTCCACTGCATCCAGATATGCCTGAGAATTTTTCAGATGAAACGGAGAATTCTCTTTTGCATCTACCGGTATCACATGTACTTTCGGTATATGAAGTTCATCTTTCAGATAATGAATCACATCCATAACGGACACATTTTGATCCACATGACGCTGGGTATATACCGCATCCACGGAAGTGGGACATCTTCCGCCTGTAGCTTTCTGAAGCTTCCGGATATTTTCTTCTACTATATGACTTGTTCCTCTGCCGTTTACAAAAATTCGTGCCTGATCATTCATCCATCCGGGACCATCCAGACTGAAATTTACTCTCATTTCGTATTTATTGATCAATTCCAGAATTTCATCTGTAAGAATCGTTCCATTTGTATTGACAAT
The DNA here is from genome assembly GCA_004556655.1 of Lachnospiraceae bacterium. Lineage (GTDB taxonomy): Bacteria > Bacillota > Clostridia > Lachnospirales > Lachnospiraceae > Oliverpabstia. Next base: position 23,122 of record SFGF01000056.1, read on the forward strand.
ATACGATGGAACCTTCTTGATTTTTCCTTTTTTCTTCTGATCTTCTATATATTCACAGATAAATTTCAAAACATCCAGATTCATCAGCGGCTCCCCACCTATAAATTTAATGCTTGAAATTTTATCAAATTTATGCATAAAAAAGTCCACTGCTGCCTGCGCAGTTTCCTTTGTCATAATCGATTCTTCCGACTCATAGACACCGCCATGGGCATAACAGTATTTACAACGCATATTACAAGTATTTGCCAGGTTCAGCGTCAATTTGATTCGTCCTGCATCTTTGGGTTCAGGATGTCCTCCTTTTTCTTCCAGCAGGTCACAGAGCTTCTCATATTCTGTTTCGGATATAGGGTAATATTCACAAATGTCTGCCTGACTTTTTCCCTTTTGAATTTCCAAAATCACGTTTTTTTCTGTTTCCGTAATTCTCTTCCAGCTAATATCATCACAAAAAAATAATACATATCCCTCTGCATCCGGGATCATATGAATTCTCTTCCATGTTCTCATATCGTATACCTTAACTTCCCTATATGTCAGAAGGGTCACAGGATACCCTGCGACCCCTCACCTTTCCAATTTCGTCTTTCAGACGAAACACCGGGTCATCAACCCCAGGTGCATCCACTGGATGATTTTGCTGCTAATCTAACTTTTTTAGCTTCTGCTGCTAATTTTGTTGTTTTTGCAGTAGTTTTAGCGAGTTTTTCTTTGCTTGCTTTGTTTAAAATCATGATAATACCTCCTTTTTTATTTTATGAATTACCCAACAAATGGGATGAGACTACGAATTTCTCCGTGCTTTGCACTCTCGAAATTCTAAAAACATTCGGAATCCGCCCTATTCGGGCTGCTTCCTCATGTTTTTGCGGTCCCCAAAGTCAGTCACAGGCATGCAAGCATGCCGCGACTGACCTTTTGTCCCTTGTCTCATTATATAAATAGTCATTGACTACTTATATCAAGCTATTGTTTGTCAATCGACTTCTGACATTCCCAGTTCTTTGGGAATTTCTTCCTGAATGATGGAAACCCCTGCCAGAATCTGTTCTTCCTCTTCTGTCAGTGTTCCGGCTTCCAGTTTTTCTTCCAGACGCATATAGTGAATATAGGAACTTGTCAGCATACAAAGTCTGTTGATCTCACACATTTCCTTACTGCACCGTTCAACATTCCCTGTCTCTTTATAATTTGCCGCATAACAGGTGGAGCATAGCATCAGCCATTTACATTTGCCGCAGGAATCCGGTGATTCATCTGAAAAATGAAAATCACGAAAACTCTCTCTTTCAAATATCTTTCCTGCTTCCCCGACAGCCAATGGCGATAATCCCTGACAGGGATACCACTTTCCTGTCAGATCATAGCAATGCTTATAACATCCGGCTCCACAAAACCGATATTGTTCATCGATTTCATATAATACATCCGCCGGATTCAGATCCAGCATATTACAAAGCGGCTGTTCTTTATGTGCAATATAATATTCTGCCAGTTTATTCAATTCTCTGATCAGAACATCCTTATATTCCTGTTTTCCAAAATCGATTCCTGATGCAAATGTTGCCTTGCATCGAAATCCATATTGTTCCAGATACTGTACTCCTTCCGACAGATACGGAAGATTATTCAAGTCTACTGTCATTTTTGCAATACATCCCGGCCAGTTTTTGATAAAAAATGATACATCGATCAAATTCCAGCTTCCTGTATGACGCACTGTTTTTCTGGATCTGTTATGCATTTCCGGTGTTCCATCAAGACTCAAGGTACATACAAATTGATCTTTTCTCTCAGAAAACCAGTTTTTTTCCTGCTCTCCGAAAAGCGTGCCGTTGGTTGTAAATGCATACAGGATATCCAAATCCGGATACATCTTTTCCGTATATTCGTACACCTGACGAAGTAACGGAAAATTCAGCATAATCTCCCCGCCAAAGAATTCAATTCGAATTTTTTCATTGAATGTTCGTGCTTCTGTTAATTCTCGATCCAGAATTGAAACGGCAGTTTCAAAATCCATGCTTCCTGTACGTTCATGATTTTCATAACAGTAAGTACAACGTAAATTACACTTTTCTGTAAGCATCAACATAATGCTTCTTCTCATCAAATCCATAGTCGCTCCGCCCATTGATATTCAAGTACGCCTCGGCGTACTTGCTGCGAGGTGCGCGTCATGCTTTGCATGACACGATACATCTGCGCACCTCTGCAATCCGCCGGAGGCTTTATCTATCTCCTTTTAAGATAAAAATTCAGTGACCAGCAGCCTTTCACATCGAGACAAACCGCCAGACCCTCTATTTTCAATTCCGGATGCCGGTATAGCCAAATTTCCAATCGATTCAAAAGTACACTAAGCTGTCGGCATTGTCCGTCAGAATCATACAATTTTTCTTTTAGTTTCCTAATATATGTATCTGTCGGAGTTTTAAAATAAATCTTATATTTATGGTTTCCATCCTTGAAGTAATCTGCCCCGATCATCCAGAGAATTCCGTCCTTCCCGCTGACAGCGGATTTTACGATCGGAAGCAGCTCATGAAACTGTGTTATTTGGCTTTTTTCCAGATAATCAAGATAATAGGCATCATCAAATGTAATGTGTTTTCCCAGCTTGTCCGGATTTTCACATATTCTGGTGAGATAATGCATTTTCATTGCCTCGATACTGCCCTTTTTTTCAATAAATCCCCAGAAATACAATGCTGCTAGAGCATATTGGGGATCACTACAGACCTTCATCTTTGACAAAAATCTGATTTCATCCTGATAAGTTATACAATATGGAGCTAATTCGCTGATTTCTTGTAGCAGCAGTTCCATATTATCCTTTGTCCGGTTTCCAAGACCGATATCATACCGTCTGCTTTTTCCGTTTTTTGTATCAACAATCTGGGTAAGTGTGCGGATCATTTCTCTTTTTTCAAGCTTTTCAATGATGGGGTGAGACTCTTTTCTGCTGTATTGCTCCTTATAATATAATTTAAATTCAATCTCCTTATTTGTTCCGGATAAATTAATTCCCAGATATTCGATATCATTCTTTTTATGTTCAATATCTTCTTTTATAAAGAAATCTTTATACTTCAGTTCCAGATCTTTTTCTTCCGGATTTCTGCTGTTAATCATATCGGTACGGTAGTAACAGTTTGTATAATCTCTACATATAGCACCATTGTCCGGTCTGACCATCTTCGTCAGATATTCTTCATTGCTCCTGCAGAATTCTGCAGTCATAATGTTTTTCTTTGTATTTCTAATATCTTCCAGAATCTTCTCTTCCTCTGCTGCGCGCCCTACAATTTTAACCGAATCAATATATTCTTTCAGCTGAAAGATGGCACACTGTCCACAGGCATGCCGAAACAAACGATTGTATATGTAATTTTCCTCTTCCAGATATGTCTGCTCCTGTTCTGACAGTCTGTCAGAATCTGTCCGATAAAAAATCGGATTTGCTTTTCTGCAATAATCACACAATGCTCCGTTTTCCGATCCATGAAGCCCCAAACAATTTCCATCTGAAAACTTGCAGCCTGAATTCATCAAAAAGACTTCATACTCCATATCCGAAACGGCAGATTTTATATCGACAATTTCCTCGAGTGTAAGATCTCTGGGGAAAATAATCCTTTCACATCCAGCATCTTTCAGCAGTTGGGCAGAATATTGATTTCTGATATTTGCGCAGGAACTGACAGTAACCTTCAGTCCCATATTGATAATTGGTCTTAGAAGAGAAAGATCACTGATAATTACCCTTTCACCACCAATCCTCTGAAAATCCTTCAGTATTTCCATAAGAATTGTTCTCTGGCTTTCTGTAATCCGAAGAGCATTCACAGTCAAATAGAATGGTATTTCATATTGCATAGACATACTGACTATTTTTTCCAGTTCATCCCATCCTGTACAATTGGCTTTCTGTATATAGCTGCCTCTTCGATTATATTCGATAAAGCGACCGTACTCTTTATGCCAGCGTTCATCAAAAATGCCGCCATAAAATTCACTTGCACCCGCTTCTTTAAATTTATGTAAGTATTCGGCAGTCTTTACCGGCGCTATAATCTTCAGTTTCCTCTCCTCCTTATTGCTGCTTTCAGATGTTACTTTGATATATTCTGTCTGAATACACCATCCGGCAACATCCTTCTATAGACTGTCCGGGACTTCTATTCTGTCTGCACAGCATTACATTTCCCGTTTTATATAAGACTCTTCCATTTTTACATATGATTTTCTGCTCATAATGACGACATTCTGCACCACATGATGTATGAAGCAAGAATCGTTCATTTGGGTTATGACTGCCATTGGCATATTCACAATAGGTTGAGCAGGATAAATAAATATCAGGATAATGTACGTGATAATGCATACCATCATCTTTCAGCTTTAGTATTCCATCCGGAAAAGTATCAACTTCTGCTCCGTTGATATGATACTTTTCTTTCAAAATTTCCCTGATACCATGAAAGCTATTTTCCGGCTGCAAAACATCGAAGTTGTCCCTGATTTCCGGAATATCTAAAATGTTTTGTCTTGCTTCCCGAATCGACTTATCAAACATTCTTCCCAGAACAAACCCCCCGTCCACACCTGCTTCATCCAGCAACAGAAACGTCCCCGGATCATTTACGATCCATTCATCGATCCTGTCCAGCTGCACAAGCTGTCTGATCCATTCTTGGAATAGAGGGATTCTCTTCTGGTGCATCATCGGAAAAACAAAAGATACTTTATATCCTTCTTTTACAGCCAGTTCAATTTTTTGTTTGACATGATCAATCCTACAAAAACTCATCATGTTCTCACAGAATTCAAATCCCAGATAAATCCTGCTGTATACTTTATCTTTTTCCAGATTGGAATCTATTTCCAGCGTCTTCAATCTGTTTTTAAACGATTCCATCGAATCTAACGTACCATTTCTCTCACACGCATTATACGCATACTCAGTTATCCATAACATGATGATAATCCTTATCCGAAAAATTGTTTGAAAATTCATGGTTATAATCATAAAAATCTATCTGAAAATTAACATACATATTTTTTATCGTCAACCAAGTAAACTTTAACATTTTGACCACGACAAAAAGATACCCACGGACAGATCATACCTTACATATGCCTGTCTGAGGGTATCTTTTTATAAGAATTACAATAATGCTGCGGTTGAATTCTTCATGATGTGTAAAGAACTTTTAAGGATTTCCTATCTCATCTCAACGATCACATCTGCCAGATTCATCGTTGATTTTCTATGGGATACCAGCACCACGGTTTTATCCCCACGAGATTCTTTTAGCGATTTCAAAATGATACCTTCATTCAGAGAATCCAGATTGCTGGTAGGCTCGTCCAGTAAAAGGAAAGGAGCATCATGTAAGAATGCTCTTGCGATTCCGATCCTCTGTTTTTCCCCACCGGACAGGGTATCTCCCAGTTCTCCCACTTTGGTATCATACCCGTTTGGCAATGTCATAATAAACTCATGAACAGATGCTTTTTTTGCTGCCTCCACAATTTCTTCCCGTGAAGCACCTGGTTTTCCTACCGCAATATTATTTGCAATCGTGTCATGGAACAGATACGTTTCCTGCTTCACATAGGACTCCATATTTCTCAGATCCACGGTATTGACTTCTTTTACATTTTCCCCGGAAATCATCACCCTGCCATTGTCAACATCCCAAAAACGCATCAGAAGTTTCAACAAAGTAGATTTACCAGATCCACTGGCACCATGAATTCCTATTACTTTGCCTTTAGGAAATGCAATCGAATAGTCTTTCAAAATCTGCTCTTCTTCATAAGCAAAGTCCACATGCTCTGCCGCTGCATTCTCAAAAGTAATCGAATCTTTTCCCGTCACTTCTTCGATTCTTGGCTCTTCTTCCAGGAGAGAAAGTACCCGTTCCCCGCTTGCCAGTGTCTGATTCAGATTGTTTGACAGGTTGGAAAGTGCCACAACCGGCCCGAAAGAGCCCATCATCGCAATTGTAGTAAGCAGCATCGTATCATAACTTACATTTCCGTTTTGATAATTCCAGAGCATAAAAAACAGCATACCGAAGGAAAACAGCAGGATGACCAGGTTGGTAAGAGAACTCTGGGCTGCTTCCTGACGATTCAGCTTTTTCTGCAGCCTCCCCAGTTTTTTGGAACGTTCTGCCATCTGTCTCATCCGCTCTTCCCCTTTTTCATACTGGATTGTTTCATCCAGTCCACGAAGGGAATCCAGAATAAAACTGTTCAATTCTCCAAAGGAATTACGGAATTTCATACCTTCCGTCGCTCCCTTTTTCCCATTCCATAAGGGAATCACCGCACCAACTGTCAGATACCCAAAAAGTGCGACCACACCTGCAGGAACATAGCAGGATCCGATAAACAAAATCATTACAAATGAAGTTAAAACCGTGATCGCAATCGGAGAAATCGTATGGGCATAAAACACTTCCAGAAGTTCAATGTCTGAGGTAATGATGGAAATCAGATTACCCTTGTCTCTCCCTTCCAGCTTTGCGGGACAAAGCTTTCTGAGTACAGCAAAGACTTTATGACGGATGATAGCAAGCAGCTTAAACGCAATAAAATGATTGCAATATTGCTCTCCGTAGTGGAGAATTCCCCGCAGTACCGCCAAAATGATCAGAGTAACTGCCAGCATTCCCGACACACCTAAACCAGACAATCCATGTAAAATCCCGTATCCTGCAAGAATCGTCAAAAAAATCGCACACAGATACCCCAGTACTCCTAAAGCAACCGCAAGACACATGATGGGAAGAAGCGGCTTTACCAGTCCAATCAGATGACCCATGATTATAATACCTTTTCTTCTGTTTTTCTGTTCCATCACTCTGCCACCGCCTTTCTGCCTTCCTGTCCATATGTTTCCAATTCTCTCTGATACAGATATAATTCGGCATAGGCACCGCCTTCTGCCATAAGTTCTTCATGCGTTCCCGCCTGCACCACACATCCGTTTTCCAACATATAGATTCTGTCGGATTCCACTACGTTGGCCAATCTGTGAGAGATTAGAAGAATTGTCTTTGTTTTTGAAAGTTCCCGAATGACCTGCATGATCATTTCTTCACTTTCCATATCAATATTTGAAGTCGCTTCATCGAAAATATAAACCGGGGTATCGTGAAGAAGTGCTCTAGCCAGGGCAAGTCTCTGGCACTGACCGCCGGAGAAATTACTTCCTTTTTCCATAACGACAGTATCCAACCCCTGCTGCGACTGCAAAAACTCCAGAAGATTTACCTTTGCCAGTGCTGCATACATTTCTTCTTCCGAAGCTTCCGATTTTCCCATTCTCAGGTTTTCTTTTACCGTTCCTTTAAACAAATAACTGTTATGACTCACAAGAGTTACATGATTCATCAGACTCTTTTCTGAAATATCCCGAAGTTCCTTGCCCTGTATGGTAATACTTCCCGTATATCCTTTGTTTCTGCCCATCAGCAATCCGGCCACCGTACTTTTCCCACAACCAGATGTTCCTACCAGGGATGTAAAGCTGCCGGCTGCAAATTCCATGGAGATGCTCTTCAGGATTTCCCGATTCTCTTCATAAGAAAACCGGACCTGATCCATACAGATATCGAATTCTTTTTCTTCCAGCATTTCTCCTTTATCCTCCGGTTCCGGCAGATCCAGAAGGGCAAAAATCTTGTCACTGGCTGCCATACCGTTCATGGCAATATGGAAAAAAGAACCTAAAAGCCGAAGGGGAATAAAAAATTCCGAAGCAAGCAAAATGATCATCAACGCACCACAGATTGTAACATTTCCCTTCATAAACTCAGAAAGAGTTACGATCATACCTGCTGCCGCACCACCATAGGCGATAATATCCATCACACTGGTGGAATTCAGCTGCATGGTCAGCACTTTCATGGTGATCTTTCTAAATTTCTGAGATTCTTCATCCATTTCTGCTGCTTTTTCTTCATCTGCCTGATAAATCTTTAGAGTAGTCAATCCCTGTAGATTTTCCAAAAAGGAATCACCCAATTCTGTATAGATCCCCCAATATCTGTTAAGCAGTTTTTTCGCAAGCTTCTGCACGGCCACGATCGATATGGGAATCAGCGGCACACAGACCAAAAGCACCACACTGGCTTTTTTATTAATTAAAGAGAGGATGCAAAATAAAGTCAATGGAGCAAGTAAACTATAAAACAGCTGTGACAGATATTTTCCAAAATAGGTTTCCAACTGTTCTACGCCCTCTGCAGCCATCTGCACCACCTCAGAAGTGGCGACACTCTCCCGATAAGAGGCTCCCAGTTTCAATAATTTTCCATATATTTTCTCACGTAAAATCCGTTTTACATCCACGCTCGCCTGATAAGAAGCATAAGAAACCTGCCTGTCACTGAAAAATCGCAGAAAAATGGCAATGAGCACTATCACAGCACCGGATACAACCAGATTTTTTGTTACTTCCCCATACCATGCCTGTTCCAGGAGCATAGAAATCACATAGATCATTGCCACCTGACAAAGAAAGGAAATCCATTTCCAGACCACCTGAAAAACAATATACTTTTTTGCATGGGATAATAAACGGATCAGTCTTGTTTTTATCATCTCTATCTTCTCCTAATCTATCAGATTCTCTGCATTTCTTCCTGTTTTATGGTTTTTACCTTCAAGAAGAAATACAGGATGTGGCATACCCAGACGATCAGGATACACACTCTTCCTACCGGTACATTCTTCATACAGAAAAATCCCACAGCCATAACAACCGTCACAGTTCCAACGATTCGAAGTTTTGTGTCAACAGTCATTGCACGTTGTTTTACAAAACTGTCCAGATGCTTCTTATACAGATTTGTCCCTATAAACCAGTCATGCAGTTTTTTAGAACTTTTCGCAAAACAAAACACCGTAGCCATATAAAATGGCACTGTCGGCAAAATCGGCAATACGATACCGACAGTGCCCAGTCCAAGACACAAAAAACCTACCACAATCCACACAATTCTCAAAGGATTTTTACTCATTTCTTTACTCACTTTCTTACTCATGTTTTACGGATTACATAATTAGTACAAACTAACTCAAATTCAAAAAAAGAAGCCTCAGTTTGAGGCGTCTAACTCGCATTCATAAAAATATCATATCTTCATTTTCCTGTCAACGTTTTATTTCAGGAAATTATTTCATTTTCATCCTCCTCGTAATCCTTTCACTTTCTTTCCAGAAAATCTCTTCTATACTGGGAAGGTGTAATTCCTTCTGCCTTTTTAAATACTTTCGTAAACACCCGATAATCTCCGTATCCAGACTGTTCTGCCACGTCTGCGATAGGAAGAGCAGTCGAAAGCAGCAGCTTTTTTGCCTTTTCCAGACGGATATTCGTAAGATAAGCCAAAAAACCCACACCGATCTCATTTTTAAACAACTGACTGATATACTGTGCATTCAAATGAAATTCTTCCGCCAGTACAGACAATGTTATTTCCTCACTAAGATGTTCCTGCATATACCGGGTCAGTCCGTTAATCGTACGTTCTTCCTGCTGCATAGGCTCATTTACCACTCGATTTTCATATAAAGATATTTTCAGATTGTCGATACAGCTTCCAAACTCCTCATAATTAACAGGTTTCAGAATATAATCAGTGATCTGCAGCCGCAATGCCTGTTGACAATAGGAAAAATCATCATAACCTGATACAATGACAAAAGCTGTTTTCGGATGCTTGATACGGCACAGCTGGATGACTTTTAAGCCGCTCATAATCGGAATATTAATATCCATAATGACGATATCCGGCTGAAGCATATCAATTTTTGCCAGTGCTTCCATCCCGTCGGCTGCTTCACCTACCACTTCACAATCATGTGCTTCCCAGTCAAACAAACGCTTAAAACCTTCCCGAATCATAATCTCATCATCTACCAAAAGTACATGCAGCTTTTTCATTTCATCTCCTCCTTCATTGGCAAAAGCAGATGTGCTGTCACACCGCCTGTGGGATTTTCTGTATAACAAAGACCGAACTCCCGACCACAAAGCATCTTGATACGTTTTTGCACATTTAAAATACCGATACTGTTCCCTTCCAGCTTTGGAGCCTGTTTTGCATAATTCATAAGCATCTGATCAATCAATTCTTTCTTACCCTCGCCAAATCCACTTCCGGTGTCACAAACACAAATTTCCAAATGTTCATCGGCTGTCTTCTGTGCAAAAATACGTACTTCGCCCTGATATCCCTTATTTTTCAATCCATGTAAAAGACTGTTTTCCACGATGGGCTGCAGAATGAAATTAGGCACCTGCATACCTCCCAGATCCGGATCAATATCATGTACAAACTGTAATTTGGGATATCGATAGCACATCAGCTCCATATACGCTTCCACCAGCTCCAGTTCGTCATCCAGTGACACCATTGGCTTATCCACTTTCACACTGAGACGAAAAAAATCCACCAGCTGCATCAGAAGATCTGCTACCTTTTTATCTCCATTCAGTTGTGCCTGAATCCGGATAGTATCCAACGTATTATAAAGGAAATGAGGATTCACCTGACTTTTTAAGTACAACATGGACATTTTCTGTTCGATCAGCTCTGCCCGGTAAATATCTGGATTTTCCAATGTTAAATAGAAGGCCAATGTCATAAGTGTTAGTCCCATACCACTGATGAGCCAGGTGGGATTCACTGCCTGCAGCAGAGAGACCCCTACCTCGATCACAAATGCCGCACCGATGGCCAGTTTCTTTTTTTTATCAATCCGTTTCCAGCTTCGAACCAGAAGCCACACGCACAAAAACAGATAAAATGCCATACTTACATAGCATAAACTGGCATGGATCCCATCAGAATAATTTCCTTGAGGTGTTACCGCATAGTGCACCGGAAGCAGCAACACCCCCAGAAGAGCAACCAACAGATACAGTCTCGCTGCTTTATCCAGCTGCCTGGGCTGACCGGTTTCTTCTTCCACCAATACCGCAATATATTGATAGAACAGGTATACAGCAATTACCATCGTACCTATAAAAAAACGGTGCAAAATATCATTTAGTAAAACTGGTACCGTATCTAAATGGTTCACCGTATAGATCGTAGCCGCATCAAATAACAAATGTACCATCATAACAATCAGCAGGACCGAGAAAACCTTGTGCAGCAGAGTGGTCCTCCACTCTGCCGAAAAATAAATATATGCCACAAAGGCTAAAACGAAAAATAACGCTATTTCCATTCGCAACATGTCTTTCACCTCTTAACTTTATTATACGGTTTCTTCCTGCTGAATCATAGTCAATAATTCTAGGAAAATGTGTCAATTCTTCAGGATGATTGGTATCTGGATTTCAGAAAGCCAATCTTCTTCCCTCTCCTTATTCCATACACCATCAATATAACTTTCCCTGATGTTGCCGCATATTTCGTATCCGTTTTCTTCGATATATCGCAAAAGAACAGCATAGGATTTTGAAAAATCGTTGTAGGATCCTTTGTGATAAATACAAGCTGCTTCTATTTCCGGAAATTCCCGGAATTGAACCCATTCCGAATCCTCTTTTTTCTCTGTAACCGCTTCACAGGTTTCGATCAGAATATCTTCTTCCTTATATCCCGGTTCCAGATAATGTGTAAAACAGTATTCCGGCAACGCACATTCACATCCGAGCCGCTCCATCTCTGCTCCCATTTCCGGCATGAACCGAAACAGATCATCATACGTGTGAATTCTTCTCCTGCTGGCAGCAACTGTAACAGCCGGAACTGTTTTGATAAGAACCGGTGTTTCCAGTGTGCTGTCTTCATTCAGCAGATAACCGTCAATTACTGCAATCATACGGGTCAGCTCTGCAATTTGTGCCAGAAGATCGTATTTCTTTTTTATGAGAAATTTTCTCTCATTATTGTTATCCTTCAGACGTTTCATTTCCTCCAGAGTAAATCCAGCCTGTTTAAGAGCAGTGATTCTGTGAATATCTGACATCTGATTCATGGTATAGTAACGATATCCATTTTCACCATCCACATAAGCCGGCATCAGCAGCCCCTGTTCCTCATAAAACCGAAGCGTCTTTACCGTGATATGATTCATTGCGGCAAACATACCGATCTTATACAGGCGATTCGCTGATTTTCCTGTTTTGCATTCATGCTTTTCATACATTTTCATACACGATCACTCCCATCTGAACATTTTCACAGCCACCAGACTGCACACCAAAGTAATCAAAACTAAAATAATAATTTGTATATCAACCTCTGCAAGCATTGTCCCCATGCTGGCTGCCTTCATCAGACGGATTCCCACACCCAGAGGCATCAGTCCTGCCACCTTCTGCATCCCCTTTGGGAAAAGCTCGTAAGGAATCGTTGCCCCTGAAAAGAATAACATAGGAAAATACAGCAACGAAGTCACCATATTCATACTTTTTACCGTTTTACACACACTGGCTGCCAATAATCCAATAGAGAACATGGCAATCATAGTCAAAAACCATGCCCCGATGAAAGCCAATACATTTCCTTCCATCCGATATCCAAAAATCACACATGCCGTTATTGTGACACAGATGGCAGAAATAGCAGCCATAATTCCACTACACAGTACATCTACTGCCATTATACGTGCCGGACTGCAGGGACTGCAATATAGATGTTTCAATATTTTTTTATCCCTATAATCTACGATCACAATCGGTATACTCATAAAAGCGCTGCAGCAGATTCCAACAGCTGTGATAGATGCAAAAGCACTCTGCAGATAAGTCATACCACTTTCTCCGGCAGGTTTCCCTCCTGCTATCAGACAGATCATCAGTAAAGTCACTACAGGCATACAAAGATTAAATATAAAGACATCTGCATTTCTAAAAAACAGTTTCTGCTCAATCTGATATAACTTTAAAAAACGTTTCACTCTTCTACCTCCTCATCCATATACCAAAGATATGCATCTTCCAGATTGTCATATGGTGATGCATGGATTACTTCCTCCACGGTACCTTCCGTAATTTTCTTTCCGTTTCGAATCAGACAGATGCGGTCGCACAAAGCCTCTGCTTCTTCCATATAATGTGTGGTCAGAAAAATGGTCATTCCTTTATCTTTCAGGTGCTTTAGTGTACGCCATACCTCTCTCCTGGCCGCTACATCCAGTCCGGTTGTTAACTCATCCAGAAAAATAAGTTCCGGATTTCCGATCAATGCCAGAACGACCGAAAGTTTCTGTCGTTCTCCACCGGACAGCTTCATCACAGGACTTTTTTTCAAAGATGAAAGTCCAAATATTTCAAGTAACTCCTGATAATCTGCTGCTGTTTTATAAAATGCTGCATATTCTTCACAAACTTCACTGACACGAATCGCAGACTGATAAGACGAGGACTGAAGCTGAACACCAACCTTCTCAAACACCTTTTTTCTGTTCTTTGAAGCATCCATTCCCCAGATAAGAGCTGTTCCGGTATCCGGATGTTTCATTCCCAGAATCATGTCAATCGTTGTACTTTTCCCGGCTCCGTTGTGTCCTAACAGCCCAAATACTTCTCCTTTTTTGACAAAAAAGGAAAGATGATCCACAACTTTTCTGTCATGAAAGGATTTGGTAAGATTTTGAACCTTAATACATTCTTCCTGCATAAAAAAAATCCTCCTTGATTAATCTTCAAAGAGAATTCTACACGCTCCCCTAAAGGGGAGAGTCAAGTATATTTTCAATTATTTATTACGATGTGATCGTCCAGGTCTTCCAGCCATTCTTTTAAACCATCCGGAGCGTTCTGACAAAATTCCCGAATCCACTGTTCACGACGGGAAAATTCTTTTTCCTGTTCATCTGTATCCACTATGATTTCCTGTTTCATGTGGATATTCTCCAAACATTCAAACTTTTTTTCAAATTTCCATGCATACTCCGCCCATATCTCAGTATGTAAGGCCATCAGACCAAAATGACATGTCAAATACGTCAGTCTTTCAAAATCTTCCCACGTCATTGTTTCTTCTTTTTTCAACAACTTCCTGTCATGTTCACTGCACAGATACAAAAATGCAAAACGCTCAACATCTTCCTGCTGCATAAAATCAATCCTCACCTTTGTTGTTTTGTCTCACTTTTACAACCATTCTACCCTTTTCTATCACCAAAATCAATACATGTTGTCGAAAAAAATGAGACCTCCGGGTGCTGCATAGTTAAAACATGTGGGTCTGGAGAGGACTTATTTATCCGCTACCTGTCTTGTCTGGAAATTATCCTTGCATATTTGCTATCTGAATCTTCTACAACACAGATTTTGCCCTGTTCAATATAATATTCAATTCGCTTTGCGTACCACCAGTCTCCTACACTGATCTGCGAATAACCAAGAATATTACCAATCAGCCTTGCTTCTTTGATTGGCTGATCGGTAAGCCTTTTCCATATCTGGAAATCATAGAAATTCTCCGGAACACTGAGTACTTTTCCGTTTATCACTGCGCGAAGCGGACTATTTTCTACCACTAAATCACTCCACAGTCCGGCAAACATACGCACTTCGTCTTTCGAAAGTATCTTTTCATAGGATAAAAAACCAGCAAATTCTTCCGCAGCAACCTCACCCCAATTACTGTAAAGAGTAATATCTTTTTCACGGACTATGTATTCCGGAAGTTTTACTATCCGTATTTCATTCTCATACTTCAGTAAAAGCTGACACAGACTATACAATCCACATCTGGAATAAGGGGCATCACTGTACCATATCCTGACCGTCTCTCCATTATCAAGAAATGTTTTCAGGCGCATAAGTTCATTTGCGTAAACATCTCCGAGCCCTTTCAATTCTTTTTCCATCCCTTCATCCTGTTCCCACTGGTTCTGGGCATACATGGAATAAATCAAATCTTTTCGATATAAACTGTCTACCGGCTCTTTGATATTTCCAATGTCCAACATAAATCCCAGACAGATCACTTCCTCTGCTGTTCCCTCGATCCAGCCGGCAAAGGGCTTCTTGGGCGGTGTCTTTTTTCCTGCCGCCCATACTGCTGTGGACCCATTGACAGAGCCAATTACCACTTTATTTTTTGCTGCTTTCATGGAACCAGCTTCACTTTCACCAAACAATATCTCAATCATATCGTTATCTTATTCCTCCACATTGGACTCTTTATTCAAGGAATTCAAATCCCGTTCAATTGTGTCTAATTTCATAAAATCCACAAAATCCACCTGTTTTCCATAGGTTTCAATCATCGCTCTGACTTCTGCATTCTTTTTATCCTCAGGCAGATTTTTTGCTTTCGTATAAAGCAATTTCATCATAGTTTTATGCTTAAAGTTCAATCTGCTATAATCAATCCCACCTCTAAGATGATAAATTTCTGCCTTATTATAGAGTTCGGAAGATAATTGTCTTTGCAGGGATGTACGAATATTATGGATATTCTCATCATCCTCCACATCTGCAAGACCTACCGTAACAATCATAAATCTCTTGCATATACTCTTACAAATTGCCGGAAGCGTTTCTTTTAATCCTTTTACTCCGCCTGCATATAACCCACCAAAATATATGATTGTCTCACAATCTTCTGATATATTAGCTTTCTCGTAAGAAACTGCCTGTATACCGGTTCTCCCTGCCAGTTCCTCTGCATATCTCCTGGTAGTTCCATAATTTGTTCCATATATAATCATTGCTTTCAACATATAATATCTTTATTTTCCTCCTTCCAAGATCTTTTCCGGCTATACCATTCTCTTTCCCATTCCATAGAAAATGCTTGTGACGAAATGCATCAGTAAGAATTCTTAAAATCAAATAATGTCAGTTGTTCTCCGGCCAATTTATCTTCAAACTGGTGCATATATTCAAATAATTTTCCTGATCGCCACTCAATTCCTGCTTCGTTACATTCCCTGCATACCAGCTCCATCAATTTTTTCTCCTTCGGTACCGGCAGTTCATAAGCATTTCCATAGGTTTTGATATACCGTTCTTTCATACCCGGAAAATACTGATCCAACTTTTGATAAAAATACTGTCGGTCTCCATCTCTGAGTGTCACTCCAATTCCAAAAGTCATAATTCCATGTACGTCTGCCTTCCGGCATTCATTCAACAAGCTTTGAATGTTTTCTTCCGTATCATTGATAAACGGCAGAACAGGTGTCAGCCATACAATCGTTGGAATCCCTTCATCCCTCATAATATTCAGTACTTCAATTCGCCGCGCTGTTGTACATACATTTGGTTCTAATATTCGGCAAAGGCTTTCGTCATAAGTAGTCAATGTCATCTGCACCACGCATTTTGTTTTCCTATTAATACTTTTCAATAAATCCAGATCCCGCAGAATCATATCTGATTTCGTCTGAATGGTAAGTCCGTACCCATACTCATCAATCCGCTCCAGACAACGTCTAGTCAGCTGCAGTTTCTTTTCCAGATGCAGATATGGATCACTCATGGCTCCGGTGCCGATCATACATTTTTTTCTTTTCCTGCGAAGTGCCTGCTCAAGCAACTCCGGAGCATTTATTTTAACCTCAATATCCTCAAAGGCATGTTTCATCTGATAGCAGGTGCTTCTGGCATCACAGTAAATACAGCCATGTGTACACCCCCTGTAAATATTCATTCCGTTCTGTGCGGAAAGAATGCCTTTTGCTTTTACCTCATGCATATCTTTATTTCCTATCATATTTTTTGATAGTTTGGAAACACAAGGAGCTAATGCCCCTTGTGTTTCTCCATCATAATCTTTCGGTTCCGCACCAAAAGTCACTTTTGCTTATTAAAGCTCTTTTGAATAAACTGCGAATTCAAGGATTCACTGCATCTATCTTTTGAAACAAATCTGCAATCATCAGGAAAAGGTAAAAAAATCCAGGCTGTATCTCCTGTTGACTTTTCGTATTCTCCCCCGGCTATTTTACACCTTTTTTCCAGTTCATTTATTCTTCCTGAGTAATCATTTGCAAAATTCACAAACAGCGGATTCGTCCGATCATTGCTTCGAATACGCACCGGATCCAGAGTACTTTCCGGAACCCAGTTCCCCATCTCATGAATATTTCCCGTTCCGTCACCAAGATAGTGATATACTGCAAGAGCTTCATTCATCTGCAGTTTGTCCGTCCATTGAATCCCATCTTTCTTTTCAAGAACACCATTAGCGCAATTCAGACGATATTCTTTTTCAAAGTATGAAAGCAAAATATACTCATTATCCCTTGCAAAAGTTATATATCGTTCCTTTCCCGTTGGATCAAAACCGGAAAATTTACTTCTCCATTTTCTGCAGGTTACTTCTGCATCCGTAAAAGAAAAACCAATGTTTCGATATGAATGAAAGCCCATGCCATGTTCCTCCTGATATTTGCCATTATATTTCCATATGATATGTAACTACTTTTATTTTCTCCGAATCTGTATCATAGTCTTTATACAATTCAACAGTATATTTAATACGATTGTGTTGAAGACATAAATCGAGAAAGCAAAGAAAAATCCCCACATCAATCTGGTTATAAAATGACACCTTATCAGCAGGCATAATTCCTCTCTTTCCTTGTTTTTTGTATCGATAAACATCTATGCAGGCATCTGTGTTTTCCACTATCCAAGGCTGTGTATTGCAGGCACTTGGGGCAAATCTGACAATTTCGGATACACCTGGTATCTGCTTACCGATCCATATTTCATCGATTTGCTTTCTTTTGCTCTTGAACATATCCTTACGAAATTTTTTCTCATCATCAACTTTAGATATTGCAATCATAATTACAAATTCAAGTCCTTCAAATGATGTTTCATCTGTTTTCCCAATACCAAACCAAAGTGTTCCCATATTCTGTGACACAAGATACAGATCCAACTGTTCACCTAAATATCCAATATTATGTAAATAGTTGTCTTTTTTCTCACTATATAATAAAATGCAGTATTGCTGTCCACGTTTGCAGGTGGTTTTGTCAGCAGGAACAATTCGGATCGATGTTTTTATATCAGGACATAGCGGAACAAATGTTTTATACATTTCCTGGATATTTTCAATTTCTGCGGAAGATATTGTTGAATCCCCAATATCTCGAAATAAATGAAATGATTTTCTTTTAAATATCATTTTATATAATTCTTTATTAAGATCCATATTATTATCCTTCTTCCATGTAGTTTATGGACTCACTTCTCACTTAGCGTTCTTATATGAGATTGTAATATGACTGGGTGCAAAAATTGTTGCTGCTATAATCAACAAAACAGATCTGCTCATAATTCCACTGAACAAAAACAGAATGGATGGAATAATAGAAAGTGCTAAAGCTCTGAAAATACTGTTTTTCTTAAAACAGATGATCCAAATGACACAGTAAAGTATTACTAATATCACATTTACAATCAGATAAACTGCAAATACCTCATCAGACCACCAGCCAAACCATGTCCCCGGAATATTTATAATCATAAATCCAAAACATCCATATCTGCCAATTTGTTCAATCATTTCAACAAATTTATTTTTCCATTTATTAGCAAATCCATCTTTGCACTTCATCGCAAATATAATATTAGGAATCATAATTACCACAATAAAAATCAAGCCAAAAATATTAATCCATTCCATATTCATCACCTCCCATTGAAAACTGGTTTTCATTTCTTTCCACCTTTGAGAACATTATATCAGATTATTCTATTTTATATAGACATATAATCAAGAAAGTTGTGTCCATTTTTTAGCTTTTAAATAGCACAACATATTTAATATTTTCAGGCTCTCGCCTTTATATATCGTGTCAATTGCTATCAAAGTACTTCTTGCACAGATTACCATTCCATGGTAAATTTAGAATCAATACTCCACATTCTGCACAGTTTCATTATAGTGGTGCCAATTGTGCGGGCATGGAGGTTTAGGAAGGAGTTAAATTATGTCGGAAAATAAGATACCTTTGATACCATTCGGCCATACACCAGATAGTAAAGAACTTCTTTCGTGGAACTTAATGGAAACGTCTGACCCACCGTATAATTACGCAAAATTAATTGCGACCCGAGGATTGGCCGTTGTCCCATTTGTACGTATTTCCGAAAGTCAGAATGCAAATAAACTAAAAACATGTTTTTACAGTGAATCTTATTTAAAGGAATGGCTGAATACAACTTTTCTACAGGAGTACTTCAGCGAAGATGAACGAAAATATATTAGATCTGTTGATATCCCAAGTTCGAAAGATATTGAAAAATGGTTTCCAGAGGAACATGACAGAATTTGTATCCCGACACAGTTTGCTATAGATAATAATGCTGTTATATTTGAGAATAATAATTCTCTAAAAACATGCGTATATTGGCTTTCTGATACTGGACGTAAAGTTGGTATGAGTGCTACAGTCATTTTATCAAATGGAAAAATATATAAATCTGCATATATGGCTGCCACCAATGTTTGTGTAAGACCAGTAATAGAGGTTGCCAGAAAGGAGCAATGGTAATGAGTTTGACAGGTGCCATATTAGGAGATATAGCTGGTTCGCGATTTGAGTTCGAAAAAGAGATAGCCGATTGGAATTCATGTGAACTATATAACAAAAATTCAGTATTTACCGATGACACAGTACAAAGTTTAGCTATAGGGATGGCTGCAATTACCCATAAAGATTACGCAAAGTCCTTAGCGGAAATCTGTAATAAATATCTGTTTGTTGGTTATGGCGGCAATTTTCATCGTTGGTTGTTGAATCCGGGGACAGCTCAATGTAATAGTTGGGGAAATGGTTCAGCAATGAGAGTGTCTGCGATTGGCGAAATTGCTGATAGTCTCTCAGAAGCTGAAGAAATGGCTGCAGCATCTGCAAAATGTACACATAATTCCTATGAAGGAATTAAAGGTGCCAAAGCTATCGCCGGTTGTGTTTATCTAGCGAAAAAAGGTTCAAGTAAGAAAGAAATTCTGAAGTATGCACAGGCATTGTATCCTGGAGAGAAATACGAGTACCCTCCTGAGAGAAAACTTTGTGAATATAGAGAAACTTATAAATTTGAAGTCAGTTGTCAAAATTCCGTCCCGGTAGCAATCCGTTGTTTCCTGGAAAGCACGGATTTTGAATCATGCCTACGTAACGTATTCTATGTAAATGGTGATACAGACACTTTAGGGTCTATGGCTGGCTCAATTGCCGGATCTTATTATGGAATGGGTGGATTAGATGTAGAAAATATTCTGAAATACTATTTGGATGATGAACTTTTCGAATTATGGTCTACTATCATAACATATATTTCAAACCATTAATAAGAATTTATTAACTTCGGAGAATAATCATATGAAAAAGTACACAATAGAGGAAATCATTTTTAAAATTAAAGAGCTTGACAAAGAGAGTGAAAAAATGACTGAAACCATACGTGAACTTCGTAACAAACGAAGTTCACTAAAGATAATGGATTTTGCAGGAAAGAACGCCATAGATCAAGAAATTGATACAAAATTCAAACGTTAATGGAACAAGGGTTATATTTTTATCTTCTTTCATAGAAGGGGTCATATCTGTACAACTGTCTACTGCAATATGCTAGGCCATGCAATTATCCTCCTGCGTATATATTCTTTGACATAGTTTTCATTACTATATGTCATGGCATACAGTATGCTATTTGAAAAGCATATTTTTTTATATTTCTCTGCTCATAGATTATCCACCCTGAATTTGATTAATCCTTAATTGTATGATAAGATATCTTCAAATGATTATTACTCAATACAGATAAGAATGGAGAATCAATATGCAAACATCACCAAAAGAAATCGAACAGCTTTTTCATTATCTGCAGAATGGTACTTCTGCTTTTCATGTCATTGCCCACACAAAAAATATATTAACTGAGGCCGGTTTCGCTGAACTGAACCTGAAGGATTCATGGCAGCTTGAAAAAGGCGGCCGTTATTTCTGCAGTCCTTTTGACACAACACTCTATGCTTTTACCATTGGTGAGAACTGTGATCTTTCCAACGGCATCCATGTCGGAGGAGCACATACAGATTTCCCTGCCATCAAGATCAAACCGAATCCTGAGATCTACTCTCACGGTTATATGCAGCTGAATACAGAAGTGTATGGCGGCCCGATCCTGAATACATTTTTCGACCGTCCATTGTCACTGGCTGGCAAGGTTATAACAAAAGGTCCTCGCTATGATCAGCCAGTCAGCCATCTGATCGATCTGAAGCGTCCGGCTGTTTATCTTCCGAATCTGGCCATCCATATGAACCGTGCCATCAACGATAATGGTGCGCCAATCGACAATCAGAAGCATCTCCTTCCGATTCTTGGTACATTGAATACATATCTGAATAAAGATACGACCTTTATGGATCTGCTGGCACAGGAACTCCATGTTGAAGCCGCTGATATCCTTGATTATGATCTGTGCATCTACAATCTGGATCAGCCGCAGCTTGTGGGCTTTACGGAAGAATTTATCTCTGCACCACGTCTTGATGATATTACTTCCGTATGTGCATTGATTCATGGTTTAATTGAAAGCCATAACACAGAACGTGTCAATATGGTCTGTCTGTTCGACAATGAAGAAATCGGCAGTCTCAGCAAGCAGGGTGCCGATTCATCCCTGCCATCCATCATCATCGGCAAGATCTGGCAGGCCTTCGGCAAGAGCCAGATCGACTGTATGTCGGATATCTCTGATGGCCTGATGCTGTCCGTTGATGTGGCCCATGCTTATCATCCGAATTACCCGGGCACTCAGGATATCACCAATTACCCGATCATGAACGGCGGTTTTGTTTTAAAGACTGCCAGCAACCAATCCTATACCTGGGACTGTGAGATCCTGTCCTCTCTTATCGCTTTATGCCAGCAGGAAAATATTCCTTACCAGCGTTTTGTAAAGCATTCCAACACGAAAGGCGGCGGCACCATCGGTTCCATCATATCTGCACATCTGCCAATGCGAACAGCAGATATCGGTGTCGGACTTCTGGCCATGCATTCCAGCCGTGAAGTCATGGGCAAGGACGATCAGATTGCTCTGACACGTTTTGCAGAAGCTTTCTTTACAGAGTAGGCATGCATCATGAGAACTGATTATTAGAACCATGGAAAGCGGAAAGGGATCCGTCTCTGCATAGCAGAACCGAATCCCTTTCTTAATATTTTTCTTTATTCAATACCCAGCAGATCACACAGTGACAGCACATAAATCTGTCCTGCATTGATAACGTCTTCTATATCAACATTCTCATTCGGTCCATGAATACCTTCTGTGTTGGCAGGCCCATACTGGATCGTCGGTACGCCCTGCATACGGTACTCTCTGGCGTCACTGCATGCCCACTGCCATGCCGGATACACGGTGATCCCCCAGATGGCTTCTGCATTCTTCTTGATAGCCTTCACAATATCCGAATCATCCAGTGTCACATTGGCTTCACTCTTCCAGCGCAGTTCATATTCAACACCTGTCACATCGCTGACTTCGATCATTTCCTTAACCGCATTCTCGATTTCTTCATGATCCACACCATACGGTAGTCTGCAGTCAATGGTAGCCTCACAATAGTCCGGCACCATATTCGGACGGGTACCGCCGGAGATCAGACCCACATTGGCTGATACGTGATTGATAACATTGCCGATACCCGGCACACCCAGTTCTTTTTCCGCTACCATTTGGGAATTGGCCAGAGACTGCAGCAGATACTCCGGATAATGTCCTTCTATTTTCGTCAATAAGTCAATATGTGTCAGTACTTTATTCAGTTTCAGGATGGCATTATCACCTTTATAATTGCCAAGGCTGCCGTGAGCTGATTTACCAATTGCTTTAAAAATAATATGCAGATTTCCCTTCTGGCCTGATTCTATGGTCCAGTTGGATGTCGGCTCTGCAATGATCGCTGCATTAGCACCTTTTGCATAGCCCTGTTCACACAGCCAGGTTGTACCATATTCACTGCCGCTTTCTTCATCCGATACAATATGCAGACGTATATTGCCTTTCAGTTCGGCCCCTGAATCCTTCAGCACCTTCATGGCAAATAAAAGACCCGCCACACCGGCTTTCATATCGGAAGTACCACGTCCAAGAATCTGCTTATCTGTAATCTCACCGCCAAAAGGATCCCATTCCCATTGAGAACGGTCACCGGCAGGCACCACATCCACATGGCCGTTCAGAATCACACTGAAACCATCATCCGTGCCCATTTTAGCCAGCACGTTCGGATGCTTCGGATTACATGATACTTCTTCATATTCAATGCCCGCTTCCTTCAGATAATTCTCCACAAAATCAATGACTTCCCGCTGAGAACCGATTGGATTCTCACTGGGAATTCTGATCAGATCAGACACCAGCTGCACCAGATCCCGGCTTCTGCTTTTAGCCAGTTCCCAAACATCATTCCTTGTCACATTGCTCATTAACATTCATCCTCTTTCCCTTTATTTTAAAGTATTATTATTCATACTGAAAACATGCCACCTGATGCCCGTCTCCGGTATCCTTCAGCTGCGGCGTTTCTTTTTTGCATTTTTCCATACAGTTTGGACATCTGCCTGCCAGCGGACAGCCAATCTGATCACCGATCGGGCTTGGAATATCCCCTTTCAGAACGATACGTTCCTTTTTCTCAAAAGGAGATACCGGCGGTATGGCTGACAGCAATGCCTTCGTATATGGATGCATCGGATTCTCGTAGATGGCATCCGCATCACAGAGTTCCACGATTCTTCCCAGATACAAAATGGCAATTCTGTCACTGACATGTTTGATAACACCCAGATCGTGGGAAATAAATATATAGGTCAGATTATGCTCTTTCTGCAGACGATTGAACAGGTTCAGTACCTGTGCCTGAATAGATACGTCCAATGCAGATACCGGTTCATCACAAACAATTACTTTCGGATTCATGGCAAGTGCTCTTGCCACATTGATACGCTGACGCTGACCGCCGGAAAATTCATGAGGAAAACGATGAACATGCTGAATATCCAGACCAACTTCCCGCATCAGTTCCAGTACCCTTGCTTCACGGGCTGCCTTATCAGGCACCAGCTTATGAACAATTAACGGCTCCTCTATCAGCTTTCCGGCTGTTTTTCTTGGATCCAGAGAAGAATAAGGATCCTGGAATACCATCTGGATATCCTTTTTCACCTGCTTCAGTTCCTGACCTTTCAGTGAAAACAGATTCTTCCCTTCAAATGTAACTGTTCCTGCTGTCGCCTTATGCAGCTGGATCAATGTACGTCCGAAAGTAGACTTGCCGCAGCCCGATTCACCGATCACACCCAGCGTTTCTCCTTCATAAACATCCACAGATACATCATTCAATGCATGGAGAATCTGAGGTTTTTCACCAAGTTTTTTGCTCTTAATTTCAAATTCCTTGGTCAGATGCTCGATTTTTAATATTACTTTTTTATCATCACTCATCCTTTGAACCTGCTCCTCTCACCAGTGTATTCTCAAGATTCTGTCTGTGGCATGCAACCAGATGCCCTGGTTCCACCTCCACCAAAGGTGGTACAGACTGGGTACAGACTTCTGTCATATACGGACATCTGTTATAGAAATTACAGCATTTACCTGTCAGACGCAGATCCGGAGGGGTACCCGGAATGGCTGTCAGCTCACCCTTGGATTCATCCGTCAGCTTTGGCATGGAATCAAGCAAACCCCATGTATATGGATGTTTCGGGTTGCTGTACAATGTCTTTGTGTCTGTAAATTCTACTGTGTTGCCTGCATACATGACCATAACCTTGTCGCACATTTCCCATACAACTCCAAGGTTATGGGTAATCAGCAGGATCGCTGTATCCATCTCCTTCTGGAGATCTTTCAAAAGTTCCAGCACCTGTGCCTGAACCGTCACATCCAGTGCTGTTGTCGGTTCGTCCGCAATGATAAGCTTTGGCTTGCAGCATACAGCCATGGCAATGATGACACGCTGGCACATACCCCCTGACAATTCATATGGATAGGAATTCATACGTTTCTCCGGTTCAGGGATACCTACTTTATTCAAAGCCTCAACAGCCATGTCCCATGCCTCTTTTTTTGTCACTGACTGATGCGCCATGATCATCTCAACCATCTGATTGCCGATCTTGAAGACCGGATCCAGAGAAGTCATTGGATCCTGAAAAATAACCGCAATATCCTTGCCTCTGAAATCCAGCAGATCCTTTTTACTGAGGGCCAGTACATCCTTTCCCTCAAAGTCAATGCCGCCGCCTACGATCTTTCCTGTACGCGGAGGCAGCAGGCGAATTACAGAATTGGAAGTTACGCTTTTACCGGAACCGGATTCGCCTACGATTCCCATGGTCTCTCCCTTGGCAATATTAAAGCTGACACCATCTACTGCCTTGGCGACACCGCTGGCGGTAAAGAAATACGTTTTCAGATCTTTTACCGTAAGTATATTTTCACTCATTGTATTACCTCAATCATTCGTATTGTGCTTTCATTTCTTTGAAAGCTTGACGTACCGCATCCATAAGGGAAGGATCCTGAAGGATATCCACGGCAGTCATCGCCATTCCCTTGGCAGCGGCCTCTATCGCCCGATGGCCATCCGGGCTGCCTGTTGCCTCTTCAAATTCTGGTGTATGAACTCTGATATTCGGTCTGACATGGATATAGGCCTGTATACCCGGTAATGCATGGGTCACATTTCCCATATCTGTACAGCCAATCCCCTGATCTTTTGTACGTGGACATACTGTTTCCCCCAGCATCTCAAAATTCTTTGCCAGAGTATCCTCAAGTACCGGATTATTTCTGATATCTTCATAGGACAGATCTGTCATCTCATATTCAAATCTTGTACCTGTGATCTCAGCCACATTCTCACAGATCCTGATAAATCGATGAAAAAGTTCCCATTTGTATTTCATACTGAAAGAACGAATCGTAAATTCCGCAGAGCAATGATCCGGAATAAAGATCGCACAATCACCGCCATCACGGATAATACCAAATATTTTTCCTCTGTCAGCCAGTTCCAGCCGCATGGCATTAATAATATTGAACAGCTCCAGAATCGGCGTTAACGCACTGACACCTTCTTCCGGCCATGTGGCTGCGTGAGACTTCTTCCCATAATAATGCACTCGGATATCCGTCCTTGAATAGGAAATATCATTCACACAGGTATCTTCAGATGCATGGGTCAGCATGGCAAAATCAATACCTTCAAAAGCACCATTCTCCAGCATGGTAATCTTACCGCCGCCGCCTTCTTCTGCCGGTGTCCCAAGAATGGTGATCTTACCGCCCAGATCATCGATGACGGACTTCAGGGCAATACCTGCACCGCAGGCAATGGCACACATCAGATTATGACCGCAGGCATGTCCCATCCCCGGAAAAGCATCAAATTCACCAATATATCCAACATTCGGACCAGGTTTTCTACTGTCATAGACTGCACGGACGCTTGTTTCCAGACCTCCAACACCATTTTCCACAGTAAAACCATATTTTCGAAGCAGATCAGACATGGCGGCACACGCCTTAAATTCATGAAAGCTGTACTCCGGATTATGCCAGAGATAATCTGACAGTCCGGTAAGGTCAGGCAGAATCTCCTCTACTCGATCCTGCACCATTTGTTTATAATCCATCGTCCCATCTCCTGTCTCATACTTACTGTTTCATCTTCGGATCCAGTACGTCCCGGACACCGTCACCAAAAAGGTTAAATCCAAGAACAGTTATGAGAATAAATGCACCGGAAATCGTTGCAACGAATGGTGCTGTCATCAGACTGCTCTTGCCTTCACGCAGAATACTGCCCCATGATGCTGTCGGTGCAGGAATACCAAGTCCAAGGAAGCTTAAAGCAGCCTCGGAAATAATAGCACTGGCTACATTCAATGTTGCATATACAATAATTGGAGAAATTGCGTTTGGTAAAATATGGGTAAATAAAAGTCTGACATTGGATACACCAATAACGCGGCAGGCATTACAGTATTCCTCGTTCTTGACAATATGTACTTCGCCGCGGACAACACGGGCAAAACTTGGAATATTACCGATACCGATGGCAATAATGACATTAATGAGACCTTCACCTAACACTGTCATCAGAATAATAGACAGCAGTACAAAAGGGAATGCAAGGAAACCATCCATAATACGCATGATGATTGAATCTACAATACCACCCATATAACCGGCAATCAGACCCAGCAGAACACCGATAACACCGCCGACCAGCGTACCCCCGACTGCAACGATCAGGGAAATTCTGGCGCCATAGATAATACGGGACAGAAGGTCCCGTCCAAACTGATCCGTACCGAACAGATGACCCTCTGAAAATGGTTTGATAAATGAATCAAGCGGATGGATCTCATTCGGATCATAAGGAGCAAGGAAAGGCGCAAATACAGCAATAAAAACCATGACAACAACAATCACAAGACCAATCATGGCTGTTTTATTTCGTTTGAGTTTATTCCAGACATTATTGGCACGACGTTCTTTTTTCAGCATCTGCGCCTGCGCATCCAGTCCCAGTGCATCTTTGGCTGTCATATCCTTTGGATCTGCCATTTAATTACCTCCCTTCGAATCATAGCTGACACGCGGGTTGATCAGCATATAAACAATATCAACCAGCAGATTGACAACAACAAACACAACGGCTATAAAGAGAACCGTTCCCTGGATCAGCATATAATCACGGTTATCAATCGCTGAAACGATCATAGTACCCATACCCGGCCAGGAGAAAATACTCTCTGTCAAAATGGCACCGGTAAAGGCACTGGCCAGCTGAAGACCAAGAACCGTAACGATCGGAGGCAGCGCATTCTTTAATGCATGCTTCCATATGATGCTGCTCTCTTTGATACCACGGGCACGCAATGCCTTGATGGAATCACTATGTATAACCTCCAGCATACTGGAGCGTGTTATTCTGGCGAATGTAGCTGTAGGAATCGTTGCCAGACAGAAACATGGTAAAACCATGTGGGAGATCACATCTCCAATACCCTTGCTCATGGATCCCATACCAAGGGCCGGCAGCCATCCAAGCTGTACAGAAAAAAGATTAACAAGCATCAGGCCCAGCCAGAAGATCGGCATGGAAACACCTACCAATGCAAGAATCATAAAAATATAATCTAAAATAGAATACTGTTTTAAAGCAGATAAAACACCAATGCCAACACCAATCACAATGGCAATGGCAAGACTGGTCAGAGTAATAACTAATGTATTGGGGATTCTCTCAGCAATCAGACTTGTTACCGGTCTGTTATATACATACGATGTACCAAAATCACCTTGAAGAATACCCATCATATAATCAAAATACTGCTCCGGTTTGCTTTTATCCAGTCCCAGTTTGATCTCCATCTCTTTAATGTCCTGGGCTGAAGCCTGCGGCCCGAGTACAGTAACGGCCGGATTACCAGGAATCATTCTGGTCAGTACAAATGTAATCGTAATAACAATGAAGAGAGTGGGAATACTTTGTAATATACGTCTGAGAATTGTCTTTAACACTTATTCAATCACACCACCATTTCTTGCTTACCGTCCAAAATCCGTAAAAGGACTTTTTCAAAGAGAGCGCGAACACGCCGCGCCCTCTTAAGACATTCAATTATTATCTTTAGTCTGCTACCCAAACATTGTTCTCTGGTGTAACGATCTTAACTGTACCGTCTGCTCTCTGAATGAAATCATGAACACGGCTGTTGACACCATAAATAACATTTTCATTTGCATAGAAGAGACCTGGCAGGTCATCAACGATCAGGGCCAGTGCCTGTTTGTAGTAGTCTGCACGGTCAGCCTGATCTGTTGCTTCCAGAGCTTTCTGAAGCAGCTCATCAACTTCTGGTCTGGAGTAGTGCTGACCATTACCGATACCGCCCCATTCATCTGTAGCAAACAGTTTGTTCAGGAAGAAGTACGGATCCGGATACCATGTCCAGGACATACCGTAAACATTGGCATTATTGGACATTGCAACTTCTGAGAAAGTACCCCATTCAGATGCATGAATATTTAATGTCACACCAACCTGAGCCCAGTAAGCCTGGAGCAGAACAGCCATATTCTGTCTTGCTTCTGTATCACTGATATACAGATCCAGTGTCAGACCATCCGCATAACCGGCTTCTGCAAGAAGCTTCTTGGCATCTTCAGGGTCATAACCCGGAACCTTGCTCTCAAGTGCTGCATCATAACCCCAGGAACCTGGAGGCAATGGAAGACTTGCTTTCTGAGCTTCGCCGTATTTGTAAAGAGAAGCAACCATCTCTTCAACATTCACAGCTTCAATAAGTGCTTTTCTGACATTGATATCAGCTGTAGGACCCTGTTCCATATTGAAGTACAGGTAAGCAACATGAAGACCTGCTGTTTCAAGCAGAGTCAGATCTGCATTGTTTCTGACTGTCTGAATAGCTTCGCCCTTCAGATCCATTGCCATATCGATCTCACCTGTCTGGAGTGCATTAACAGCCTGTGTGGAATCTGTGATGATCTTGAAGATCAGTGTGTCAATATTTGGCTCTGCCATCCAGTAGTCTGCATTCTTCTGAAGAACTGCCTGCTGGTCAAGCTGGAAAGTTTCAAGGCTGAAAGGACCTGTACCTACCAGATGATTGCCGAATTCGTCGCCCCATCCTTCAACTTCTTCCTTAGGAACAATAGCGTTGCCAGCATCTGTCAGAGCTGTCAGGAATGAAGAATTGGCAGATTTCAGTGTACATGTCACTTCATAATCACCTGTCACTTCTGCTTTTTCAAGCATGGACAGACGATTGCTGTCAGACAGCTGACCTGAACGATTCAGTGAATAGGCAACGTCTTCTGCTGTCAGTTCACGGCCATCCTGATACTGACCTTTCTGGAATTTCACACCTTCACGGATCTTGAAGACATATGTCTTACCATCAGATGCTGTCCATTCTGTTGCAAGACATGGTACATATTCAGACAGATCACTGTTGTACTCGATCAGAGTATCACATACCTCTTTGATGATCTGGCTTTCATAAACACCACTGTAGTGAATTGGATCCAGTTTGCTTGGGGATGCTGATAAAGAAATGGTCAGTGTACCACCTTTAACAGGTTCGCCCTCAGCTACTGTCTCACCTGCAGCTGCTGATTCGGAAGCTGCTGCAGGTGTTTCCGGTGCAGTATTCTCCTTTGTTGAAGAACCGCCGCAGGCTGCAAGAGAAACGCACATTGATGCAGCGAGCATAAGTGCTAAAACTCTTTTTTTCATTTATCTTTCCTCCTTATTTGTAGAAATAAAAATATTGATATATAACTACTGATGTTCTTCCAGCCATCGCATGGCAGATACCGCATAAACGGCTGCCATCTGCGGGAGTGCTTTCTCATTGAAAGTAACCCTGCTGTCATGGACACCATAATTATACCCCTCCTCCGTACTGCCTGTACCAAACCAGTACAAAACAGACGGTACTCTGACGGAAAGTGCTGAAAAATCCTCAGATCCCGTCATACGTTCAATAGGCTGTGCTGTGCCTTCACCAAGCATATCATCTATGTAACGGATCGTATCCGTCAATAAATCATCATCATTGTACATCGGCGGAATACCTTCCCCGATGAAATCGATATCGCATGCTGCGCGGAATGTCTGACAGACACCCTCGCATATATCAATCAGTCTCTGTCTCGCAAAAGCCTTGACATCCATATCCATCGTACGGATCGTCCCCTTCAATACTGCTTCAGACGGCATAATATTGGCTGCTGACCCGGCATGAATAGAGCATACAGTCAATACGATCAGTTCATTGGGATTAACTTCCCGGCTGTTGATGGTCTGCAGAGCCAGCTGAATATGACAGGCAACATTGATCGGATCAATATTCCTGTGAGGTGCCGCGCCATGCCCGCCAACACCATGTACTCTAATCGTAAAGACATCACTGGAACCACAGGCTCTGTCTCTTGTATATCCCGCCTTGCCAAGACTGTCATGCAGCACATGGACTGCCATAGCGGCATCCACATGGGGATTCTCAAGAATCCCGGCTGCAATCATATCATTGGCCCCGTCCATGATCTCCTCGGCCGGCTGAAACATCAGCTTCACCTGTCCCTTCAGTTCATGTTCATGTGCCTTGAGCAGCTTCGCTGCTCCGAGCAATGCAGACGTATGAAAATCATGACCGCAGGCATGCATATTGCCATTTAACGAACAAAACGGCAATCCTGTCTCTTCCTTCATCGGAAGTGCATCCATATCGCCGCGAATTAAAAATGTCCTGCCGCCAGATGGACCGACGACTGCAGAAATACCTGCTCTTCCGACCACCTTTGGTTCATAACCATATTTTTTTAAAATCTTCATTACATACGTTGTCGTCTGCGGTAAATCAAACCCGATCTCCGGATTCTGATGCAGATGCCTGCGATGTACCGTCAACTCTTCTTCCAAAGCCTCCGCCTCAGATAATATCGTCATATGCATATGTGCATCTCCTTCATATCAACCTTCTCAGTATGTTCTGAGTTATTAGCCTGTATTATACTATTGGAGGCAAATTTCTGCAAGTTATTTTGCATAATTATTCAAAAATTTTATTGTTACCCCACTTTAAAACAATAAAAAGCAGGAAAAGCCCCGGAAACATATTGACCCGTATCATTTTTTGCTATAAACTGAGGATATTGTAAAAAAACAGATCCTATAGGAGGTCAAATCATGTTATTAAAACAGGTTTTGGAATTATTTGAATTACTGGACACACCTGCTGCCAATGGCACAACCATCACGGAGCTTTTTAAAGAACGGGGTGCTGCAGCAACGACTGTCGAGAATGTCACAGGTAATGAAGGGGATACAGACTGCGTGACCATTCTGATCAAAGGAAGTGACGGCAAATCTTCCGGCGGTTCGGCCCCTACTCTCGGTATTATCGGCCGTCTTGGCGGTCTTGGTGCCAGACCTGAAGTTACCGGCTTTGTTTCCGACGGCGACGGTGCCCTGGCTGCCCTGGCTGCCGGTTTAAAACTGGCTGAGATGAACAGAAACGGAGATGTTCTGAAAGGGGATGTTCTCATTGCTACACATATCTGCCCGGATGCCCCGACACAGGAACATTTTCCTGTACCATTCATGGGCTCTCCGATTGATATGACAACCAATAATGAAAAAGAAGTTCTTCCTGAGATGGACGCCATACTGTCAATTGATACAACAAAGGGCAATCGTGTCATCAACGTGAACGGTTTTGCACTTTCTCCAACGATTAAGGAAGGATATATTCTTGAAGTCAGCAACGACCTGATGGATGTTATGACTCGTGTCACCGGCAAGCTCCCGGCTATTTTCCCGGTTTCCCAGCAGGATATTACACCATATGGCAATGATCTTCATCATCTGAACAGCATCCTGCAGCCAGCCACTGCTACCAATGCACCGGTTGTTGGTGTGGCTATTACAACAGAACAGCCGGTTGCCGGATGTGCCACAGGTGCCAGCCACTTCCAGGATGTTGAATCTGCTGCAAGATTCGCAGTTGAAGTTGCAAAAGGCTATGGCGATGGTATTATTTCATTCTATGATGAAAAGGAATACAATCACCTTCTTGAATTATATGGTCCGATGAATATTTTCCAGACCTTTGGCAAATAAAATGAAACAGATCAAAATAGGCGCAATCACCATCGGACAGTCCCCACGCACTGATATTACCAAAGATATTCTGCCTCTTCTGCCGGACTATATGACACTGACAGAATATGGCGCACTGGATGATATGGATTATGAAGATATTATGTCACAGTTTCATCCCGCTCCCGGAGATGAAGTGCTTGTATCCCGTATGCGTGATGGCAGACAGGCAAAATTTACCGAACATTTTATTACACCTCTGGTTCAGAAAAAAATCGATCAGGCTGAAGCCGATGGTGTATCTGCCATTATTCTGTTCTGCACCGGAGTATTCCCAAAGTTCCGTCACAGGGTGCTATTCATAGAACCCCAGCCTCTTTTCCATGCCATTGCTTCCAAAATGGCAGATGGACAGAAGATCGGCATACTGGTACCCGAACCGGATCAGGTGGCACAGGCCTGTCATACATGGGGTAAAAGCGGTGTTGCCATTGAAGCGACATCCGCATCTCCTTATCTTGAATTTGAAAAAGTTGTTGAAGCCGCATCTTTTTTCAAAAATAAAGATCTGGCATTTATCTGCACAGACTGCATGGGCTATACATTGGAAATGAAACATCGCATTCAGGAGATCACCGGTCTCCCGGTACTTCTCCCCAGAACATTAGTTGTACGCATTCTCTGCGAAATGTTCTCATAACGCAATACACATAAAAAGAGGTTGTCTCTGAATTACGTTTTCAGGACAGCCTCTTTTTATGTTTTTCTTCCTTATATTAATAGGTTATTCTATTAATATATTATCACTTTATCTTATTATCATGGTATTTCGTTATTGTAATAATTCGCTGCTACTGTATGTTTATGCATTCATCGCAGATTATTTATTTTGCAAGAAGTTTCAGAATCTCATTGCTTCTTGCAACAAATTTTGTCATCGCCTCTGCACTGAGCGGGCAATGTGCAGCAAGGCAAGATCATAGATCTGCTGACAGAACATATCTACATGTTCACCTTCCGGATTGTTCAGCACATACTGTACCAGTACGTTATTGGCATTCAGCACCAGTGTCTGGCCTTCTGTTCCCATCTGAGCCTGGCTCATGCCGTACATCTTCATCATATCCTGCATACGGCGCATATCCTCGGATAATGTGATCATAGCGGAAGTATCTGCGTTCTTCAGTTTTTCAACCTTTACATCCAGTTCTTCCACACCCAGTGCCTTTTTGAAGATATCTGCCAGCTTTGTCTGATCCTCTTCCAGGGTCTTCTTCTCATCTTCACTGGATGCTTCTTTAAAGATATCGGCCAGATCGGTATCAATTCTTCTGAACTTCACTTCCATATCCTTCTTGGCTTCTTCCAGCCGTGAAACGAACGGCTGATCGATCGGATGCTTCAGGATAACCGCATTCAATCCCTGTTCTTTGAACATATTGATATACTGTGACTGCTGCAGTTCATCTGTCACATAGAATACCTGATTGTCATGTTTGCCCTTACAGGCATTTTCCTTAAACTTTGGCGGCTCTGCTTCTTTGTCAAATGGCAGATACCAGAGCTGTACTCCATTGTCTGCTTCATCACAGGGTTCAAATCCTTTATATTTCAAGAACTTAGGA
Organism: Lachnospiraceae bacterium; assembly: GCA_004556655.1. GTDB lineage: Bacteria > Bacillota > Clostridia > Lachnospirales > Lachnospiraceae > Oliverpabstia. The sequence continues at coordinate 57,428 of SFGF01000056.1, forward strand.
TCTGAAAGAAATGGTTTCTTTTTCGCACACGATAAAATACAAAGTCCTTTCTTTCCTTTCTGTTTACTGTCTTCAATACAATAATTTAGCAGTTCGTTTGCGTATCCATGCCCCTTGAAAGAACCCGCAACCCACAAACAATCAATATACATATATCCTTTGGCATCAATTGGATTCCATGCATACTCTGCAGGAATATACTCGATAAAACACTTCCCTCTCTCTTCACTTTTCAAGAAAACCAAACCTTCATCAAATCGTTCCGAAAGCCATGATTTTTTCGATGTAACCTGTACATCCTTATTATTTGAGATTGCACAGCAGATGTGCTCTTTTTCCAAATTTTCTTTTGTAACCTGGATAAATTCCATTTGACATTCCCCCCTCAACATTCTTCAAGTGTCCATATTCTATTTAGAATGATTTTTTACATATTGGATGCCTGATTACAGTCTTCCACTTCTCAGGAGCAACCTTTCTTGCATCAGACATATATATTTCATGGTGAAACCTGTCATGGCTAAAGTCATTGCGGTATCCATGATCTTCCAGATATTTATCCATAATTGCAACCGTTGCGGGCTCATCATCAAAAGGTCCGTGATGCATGATCTGAACACACAAACCCTCATCAACTGTAAGGAATTCGGCTCTGGAACAATCCATTTTTTTCTTCGCAGATGCAGTTTCAACCGCCCAATCAAAATCCTTCTTTGTCACAAAATCCGGAAGCCTGATGACTGATATCCAATGAAATTCAGCTTTTATACTGTAATCACAGCCATCCACTCCGTCTTGCCACCAGAAACCTTCCAGCGGCGGTACTACATACTCGAAAAATCCTTCTATCTTATAATCTGACTTATAGCTCATCTTCAAAGTATATGCTATCGCATATAATATGCCTACCGCCTGCTTGTACTCGCCACCTTCTTCGTTCGGATTACCTTTTCCTCTTACAGCGATGTAATTTGCCTTCGGAACAGCCACTATTTCCGGCTTATTCTTTGGCATGTAAAATTCTTTAAATTCTTTCTTGAAATCAAATGCCATTTTCTCTCTACTCCTGATAATATTTACCTTTGTAAAAATTCTCTGCGCCTGTCTTTTCGACTGTCATTCGAAAGCATACACATCCGTCCGGACAAACATAGTCCTTCACATTTGCTTCAATTCCTCCAATAAGTGCTAAATCTCCGCCACTTCTGACAGCCTGCATATCACCATAAAGTATCTGCATCATTTTAGAACATATTCCATAGCCCTGCTCATTCACAGGACAGCCGTAGGTACAAGTGTATTTATCACCTATTTCTTCACCGTTCCTGCACAGGTGTTCTGTATGGTCGCCTCGCAGAAAACCTGTTACCTCTATTGAAAATCTATATTCTTCATCATACCATTTCTTCATTATCGTAGTCCCCCTTATTTCTGTATTTATCTGCAAGTTCAGAAGCGATACGAAACAGTTCCTCCCTTATAGATTCTGGTTCAAGAACAGTGGCCATATCCCTACATGAAAGTATCCAGGACAACAGCCCCTCATCGTCAGCATAATCATGTTCAAACAGAAGCTTTCCATCTGGCATCTCTGTAAAAGAGTCTATACCGTATTCTTCAATCAGATGCCATTTCATGGACGGATGAAAAACTGCTTTTACTTTTGCCTGTGGCGGAAACACCTTCTCATTTGATAAGTCTGGCATTGGCACCGCACTTCTTTTTTCAAAATTTCCGGCATGCACCAGCTCTGCCATTCGATTCAGTTTGAACATTCGATAGCCGTTCCTTAGCAGACAATATCCATAGATGTACCAGCTTGACCATTTGAAAATCAGAAAATATGGTTCCATTTCCCTCTCCGTATTACCGCCCGGAGCATAATACTTAAACTTAAGTGTCTTCCCAAGCTCGATAGCATCCTGAATCAGTTCAATCTTTGGTGACAGAGAATCCTTATCCCATGATGACAGATCGATAAGAATCGACTCATTTCCACTGACAAAATCAGATGATCCAGCCTTGAGTTTTTCCATAAGCTGCCCATAATAATGGCTGCCGCTTACACTGTCAAGACTTCGAAGACCTGCCATAATCATCTGCATATCCTTAGATGTCAGAATCGTCCGATCCATCTTATAGCCATCCATTATGCTAATACCACCGCCTGTACCCTGTGATGTCAAAATCGGAATACCAGCTTTGCATAAATCTTCAATATCTCTGTTTATTGTTCTTCTTGAAACCTCAAATCTTTCTGCCAATTCCGGAGCAGTTATTTTCTCTTCCTCTTCCTGTAAAAGGATAGAGAGAATACCGATAAGCCTATCTATTTTCATATCACTTTCACTTCCTGATTCATTATACCATCTGTAACACGACACCTGTATGTCATGTTCAATTTATATTATACACAAAATAAACAGGAACATCATAATGTCTTCCAGGTTCTTCCGCTTTTGGCAAGGATTCTCTTTCTCTCCGGAATCGTGCTTTTCCCTTTCAGGCACAAATCAATGTAATCCCTCATTTCATGAATACTCATATTACAGTTTTCCAAAATTAAAATCGAGAATATCGAATGCTATAATTTTTATTTCTATATATTGGATTATGTGATACTATAATTATGAATAGTGTTTACCTTGTATTACTCTGTTTATATTCGGGGCAATGGTTTGCTATAAAACAATACAAGAAAAATGATTCGTAATTTCAAATTTGCATGAAAAAGAATTAAATAAGTTTGGAGGAATAAGAAAATGACGGAACAAGAGAGAATGAAACAAGGATATATCTGGGAAGATGACGAGGAAAATCTGGCTTTGCAGGCAAAGTGTAAAGCACTGGTGAAAAAATTTAATGAGATGCCTACTGAAGCTATGGCAGAACGTGAAGCTCTGCTTCATGATATTTTTGGTGAAGTTGGGGAGAATGTCTGGCTGAACTCTCCGCTTACCGCTACGATTGGTAAGTATGTTACCATCGGATCTGGAACTTATGCCAATATGAATCTGACTCTGATTGACGACTGGAAAATCACGATTGGAAAAAACGTTCTGATTGGTCCCAATGTTACGTTATGTACCACCGGACATCCCATTCATCCTGCGCATCGCACGGATGGAATGTATTCTTTCCCAATCACAATTGGTGACAATGTATGGCTTGGTGGAAATGTTATGGTGCTTCCAGGTGTTACCATAGGAGAAAACTCTGTGATCGGTGCTGGTTCTGTTGTAACCAAGGATATTCCGGCAAATGTAGTCGCATTTGGTTCTCCATGTAAAGTCTACAGAGAAATTACTGACCGCGACGCAGAATATTATTTTGGCGATAGACGATTTGATGAGCAGCCTGAGAGAGAATAAGGAGTATTTGCCATACTAATTGAAGAGCCAGCAAAAGCACCTGCCCAAAATCACAAAACGGGCGGGTGTTTTTGAATTTAAAACAGTTTCCGTCGAATATATTGAATTTAATTACTTTTGAGTTCCATCATTGTGTTACATAGTTTGAGAAAATCCGATTTCCCAAACCCCATTTGTTGAAACATAGATTTTGGCATAAACCGAAATATCGCATTTTCTATTTAGACAAATTCTCATCGCCCCAGACTTTCATGCAATCGAGAACAGATAAAAAGCTCTCTCCAAGTTCCGTCAAGGTATACTCCACCCGTGGAGGTACTTCACAAAAGTCGTGGCGCAGAATGAAACCATCTGTTTCCAGCTCCCGAAGCTGCTTTGTAAGAGAACTTTCAGTAATTTCTCCAATCTGACGGCGAAGTTGCCCGAATCGCCTGATATCACACTTGCCTATATACCAGAGAAGCTCA
>SFGF01000057.1 GCA_004556655.1 Lachnospiraceae bacterium
GTCAACCAAAAAAGGCTAAAATATCGAAAAAATTTCAGCCTTTTTATAAATATTTTAATTACTAAGAAACGGGACAAAATCCTTAACTAAACGACATTGTGTCTGTCCCCTGTCCGGTTCCCTATTTTAAAATTCCGGTTCAATTAAACCGTAAGTATTTCCTTTTCTTTTGTACACTACATTTACTTCATCTGTCTCAGCATTCCGGAATACGAAGAAATTATGTCCCAGCAGTTCCATCTGTACACATGCATCTTCCGGATACATTGGTTTGATTCCGAAACGTTTGGTACGGATGATCTTAACTTCTTCATCTTCCATAAAATCATCTTCTATAAATGTCTTCTGGAAATTACCTGCTTCCTGCTGCTTGTTGATAATCTTTGTTTTGTATTTGCGAAGCTGACGCTCGATCACTTCTTCCACAAGATCAATGGATACATACATATCACTGCTGACCTGCTCTGAACGGATAATGTTTCCTTTTACCGGAATCGTCACTTCTATCTTCTGTCTCTCTTTTTCTACACTTAAGGTAACATGGACTTCTGTATCAGGAGTGAAATACCTTTCTAATTTTCCGAGTTTTTCCTGAATGGCTATTTTCAGACCATCTGTTACATCGATATTTTTTCCGCTGATAATAAATTTCATGCTGTCAACCCCTTCGTCCTTTATTTTACAAAAGCTTTACACTCGCTTCTGTAAGTAGCTATATTATACCAATTTTATCAATGCTTGGCAACTATTATTCGAAAATTCATGTTTGTTTCATATTTTTACAGGCAATTTATCTGCAAAATTCCAGTATTTTTTCAAACTCCATATGTCCGCCGAACAAATCCAGTGCGCTTCCTACCGTCACATCCACTCTATTTTTTCCTGCCTGACGAAGCTGTCTCAGATGCTCAAAACTGCCAACACCGCCGGCATATGTGACAGGTATTTCACCACATTCGGCAAGCATACGCACCAACTCTACCTCGATACCGGAAGCTTTTCCTTCCACATCCACCGCATGTACCAGAAACTCATCGCAATGAGAAGAAAGTTCCCGAAGAGTCTCCGGATTCACCTGCACCTGGGTAAATTTCTGCCATCGATCTGTTACAATAAAATACTTGCCGTCCTTTTTCCGACAGCTCAGATCCAGTACCAGCCTTTCTTTTCCCACTGCTTTTTCTATCTTTTCCAGATTTTCCCAAGAAACCTGCCCATCCTTAAATACAAAAGAAGTAACGATTACATGACTGGCTCCTGCATCGAGAAATTCTGTTCCATTTTGATCATGAATTCCTCCTCCCACCTGCAGTCCTCCCGGATAAGCTCGCAGGGCTTCTATCGCCTGCTGTTTTGTCTCTTTATAATACGGAGAGGATGCCGGATTCAGCAGTATGATATGACCGCCCTGAATTCCATAAGATTGATAAAAGCGTGCATAAAAAACTGCATCCTGCTGAGATACAAAATTTTCTGCTGCCCAATCTCCCTGATCTTTCAGGCTTCCTCCCACAATCTGTTTTACTTTTCCATTATGTATATCAATGCATGGTCTGAAATTCATAGTCATTCCCCTTTCCATGCATTGATGATAGCATTTTTATTCTGAAACAGCAAGCACCGACCGACTAATTATCGGGCCGTCGTATTGGTTCCATTAGTATTGTTTGCATTGTTTCCTGTAGTATTATTGGTCGTATTATTCGTGGTATTATCCGTATTATTTCCATTTCCCGTAATATCTTCCACTCCCTGACCGATGCCTTCTCCCACATCTTTAATACCCTGACCTACGCCTTCTCCCAGATCTTCAATCACATTCCCATTCTCATCCACTCTGGTATTCTCACCGGTCGTTGCACCATTTACATTTCCATTGTTATTATTACCGTCTGTGACATTGTTTCCGTTGTTCTCTGTACCGTTGGTTGTTCCCTTGTTATCTGTGGTGTTTTCATTGACAGTACCATTTTCATTTGTCCCGTTATTATTTGTTCCATTATTGTTCGTGCCGTTTGCTGTGCCGCAGCCGGCCATAACACAAAGCATAGCAATCGCTGATACAGTAATCATCCTTTTTTTCCATTGATTTTTCATAATTGGTATCTCCTTTTCTTCGTTTTTCCGTGATTACTCAGTGCTTCTGAAATAATTACGATTTACTATCCTTAATATGCACCAGTCATAAAAAAATATACATACCGTGAAATAAATCTTTTGCAGGCAGCTGTTTCCTTGACACTTTATTTTTTTCGTGCTAAACTTGCCGCATATCATACAAAGGACTGATTATAATGAAAAGAATCGGACAAATTCGTATTAATCTGCCCGATTCTTTTCATTTTATTCTTTTTTTCAGGAATTACCGGAATCAGCCGATCACATCGCTCATCTGATACCAGCCCGGTCCTTTTCCTTTAATAAATTTTGCCGCCTGAATGGCACCCTTTCCAAATATAGCTTTGGAGTATGCTGTATGCTGGAACGTAACCACTTCATCTGCACCGGCAAAAATCACCTCGTGTTCCCCAACGATCGTTCCGCCGCGAACTGCTGAAATTCCGATTTCTTTTTCATCTCTCTTCTGACGGACCTGACTTCTGTCATACACATAATGATAAGCATTATCCAGACCTTCATTGATGCTGTCTGCCAAAGCCAGCGCAGTCCCACTTGGAGCATCCACTTTCAGTTTGTGATGCTTTTCTACGATCTCCATATCAAAGCCGGCAGCAGCCAATTTTTCTGCTGCTTCTTTCACCAGTTTTAAAAGCAGATTGATCCCAAGAGACATATTTGCCGATTTCAAAACTGCAACTTTTTTACTGGCTTCTTCCACTTTTTTCAACTGTTCTTCACTCAGACCTGTAGTACACAATACTACCGGAATCTGACGTTCTACACAAAAATCAAGAAGATTGTCAACTGCTTTTGCAGAACAAAAATCTATCACCGCATCTGCCTGCACATCACAGGTCCAGATATCTGTAAATACAGGATATCCGTTATCACGATTGTCTACCAGATCAATACCGGCTACGATCTCGATCTCCGGATCATCCTTGATCAGTCCGCTGATCACCTGACCCATATGGCCATTGCAGCCGTGCATAATTACTTTTACCATTTTTCTCTATCCTTTCAGGCCAGTTTCAGACCGAACTTTCTCATTTCCTCTGCAAGAACTGCCTTGTGAGCATCTTCCATCTCACTTAATGGCATACGAAGCGGTCCAACTTCTTTGCCCATCAGATTCATAGCAGCTTTTACCGGAATCGGATTCACTTCGCTAAACAAAGCTCTGATCAGCGGCAGTGCTTTCAGCTGGATCGCACGGCTTGCTTCTACATCCCCTTTCAGGAACAGTTCAACCATGTCATGAGTCTCTCTCGGTGCAATATTGGATAATACGGAGATTACACCCTTTCCACCCAGAGACAGAAGCGGAACAACCTGATCATCATTGCCGGAGTACATATCAATATTGCCGTCGCATTTTTCCATAACTTCTGCAACATGGCTGATATTACCGGAAGCCTCTTTAATACCTACAATATATTCTACATTTTTAACCAGATGTGCGATGGTATCTGCAGTCAATCCACATCCTGTACGGCTTGGTACATTATAAAGAACAGTCGGAACTTTTGCAGCTTCGGCAATCTTTGTATAATGTGCAATCAGTCCGTTCTGTGTTGCTTTATTATAATATGGGGTTACCAGAAGAATACCGTCTGTTCCTGCTTCCGCAGCTTCCGTAGACATCTGAACAGCGGTAGCTGTACAATTAGATCCTGTTCCTGCAATGACCGGGATTCTGTGATTTACTCTGTCAATCGTAAATTTGATGGTTTCCATATGTTCTTCTTCAGATAAAGTTGCTGACTCACCTGTAGTTCCGCAGATAACGATACAGTCTGTTCCTCCTGCAATCTGTTCTTCCAAAATTTCATCCAATTTGTCATAATTCACATCATAATTTTCTTTCATAGGTGTAATAATTGCTACACCGGCACCTGTAAAAATTGCCATAATAATATTCTCCTTTCTATATATAACCGCATAGATAAAAATTTGCCTACACGATAAAACAGAGGTGCGCGTCCTAGGAAGCCCACCTCTAAAGAATTCACCATGAAATCAATCATTGTTTTCTTCGGATAGCTCTCCATCTCGCGATGACAGTCATGCAGCTCTTAACTGCCATGCCCAAGCACAAAGCCTCAGGAGCCCTGCACTTTCGGCACTTTTTCCTTTCTTCTGCTTTCTCATGTGCCTGCCACATCCGGCAAAATACTGATAAAAAGTGCGACCTCTATCTCTGATTTCACTAATCATATCATTATTCAATTTTCTTGTCAATGCTTCAGTTTCATTTCTGCTGTCCTAAACTAGTCTACATATTCCAGTTTACTCACCGATATTTCATATGCCGTTCTTTTTTGCGTCTCCTCCTCGTTTATTTTTTTCACATATTCCCGGCTCTGAATTCTTCCCCAGATCAGCACATGTCCACCCACCTGAAAAGCAGACGCATATCTTGCATTTCTTCCCCAGCAAATACAGGGAATATAATCTGACTTTCCATACGGACGGTTCACTGCAATCAGAAGATCTGCGATTTCTCTTCCCAATGGCGTTTTTCGGTAGACCGGAGGCTTACATATGTACCCATCCAGGAAAATGGCATTGGTCTTCATTCCCTCATCGTCATCTTCCACAAATTCAACTTCCCTGGCAAATACAGACAATACCAGTCTGTTTTTCTTCTCCTCGTGGCGGTTGTATGATCGGAACTGACCCAAAACATGGATATATTCCCCTTCATAATCTTCTGTAACATCCAAAAGCCGTTCCGATATCATCACCGGAATCCGGTCCTCTGAATCGCTGAGCCTTTTCACCAGAACATCTACCATATAAAAGCCCTCTCCAAAAACCTGATGGCTGAAGGTAAACTGCGATGCGATCCGCCCCATGATTTCTACCTGGTTATTTTCAACTGCCCATTGATGATGTAAATTATTATTTTCTTGAGTCATTTTAGTTTTTTCCTCCATATATTAACGTTTGATATGTGTAATATATGAGTTCTGACTTTTGAATATTCCATTTTTTGTGCGACATTATTCCGCACTATTTTCCCGTCGTTTTCTGTGAGCAGCACGTAAGCACTTTGTCTAAAAGATTCTGGTTTTATCTCCTTCCAAGATAAAAAAGAGGAGACTGCGCCCCTTGTGAGTCACAACCTCCTCTGCTTTGCATTTTCACTTTATTATGAATTTTTAAGATTTTCACGTTTACGCAGTCTGGAATCCAGAATTTTCTTACGGATACGGAGACTCTTTGGTGTTACTTCCAAAAGCTCATCCTTATCAATAAAATCCAGTGCCTGTTCCAGGCTGAGGATTTTCGGCGGCGTCAGTTTCAGAGCATCGTCAGCAGCGGACGAACGAGTGTTGGTAAGGTGTTTTGTCTTACATACGTTCAGTTCGATATCTTCTGCTTTGGCATTTTGTCCGATGACCATTCCGGCATATACTCTCTCACCTGGACCAATGAACAAAGTTCCGCGCTCCTGGGCAGAGAAAAGACCGTAGGTTACGGATTCACCCGGCTCAAAGGCAATCAGAGAGCCCTGTTTGCGGTACTGAATATCTCCTTTATATGGTGCATAGCCATCGAAAATCGTATTCAATACACCGGTTCCTTTGGTGGAGGTCATGAATTCACCACGGAATCCAATCAGACCACGGGCTGGTACTTCAAACTCCAGACGGGTAGAACCGTCGCTTGCCAGACTCATTCCCTGAAGGGCACCTTTCCTCTCACTGATTTTCTGAATAATCGTTCCGGAATATTCTTCCGGCACATCAATATAAGCCAGTTCCATAGGCTCGAGCAGTTTGCCGCGTTCATCCTCTTTGTACAAAACTTCAGCTTTGCTGACTGCAAATTCATATCCTTCACGACGCATATTTTCAATCAATACGGACAGGTGCAGCTCTCCTCGGCCTGACACCTTGAAACAGTCCGGAGAATCCGTATCTTCCACTCGCAGGCTGACATCTGTATTCAGCTCACGTTTCAGACGTTCACCCAAATGGCGGGAAGTAACGTATTTTCCTTCCTGACCTGCCAGAGGACTGTCATTTACCATAAAATGCATGGCGATCGTAGGCTCGGAAATTTTCTGGAAAGGAATCGGTTCCGGATTTTCAAGATCACACAGAGTATCTCCGATATGGATATCCGTGATACCGGAAATAGCTACGATGGAACCAATATTGGCTTCCTGCACTTCCACTTTATTCAGACCGTCAAACTCATAGAGTTTGCTGATTTTTACTTTCTTTTTCTTATCCGGATCGTGATGATTCATCAACATCACTTCCTGATTGACAGCAATTTTACCGTTATCTACTTTCCCTACACCGATACGTCCTACATATTCATTGTAATCAATGGTGCTGATCAATACCTGTGTACCGGCATCCGGATCTCCTTCCGGTGCGGGAATATATTTCAAAATAGTCTCAAACAAAGGTTCCATATTTTCCGGAGTATCGTTCAAATCCAAAACAGCATGACCTGCTTTTGCAGAAGCATACAGAAATGGACAATCCAGCTGCTCATCAGAAGCATCAAGATCCATAAGCAGCTCCAGAACTTCATCGATTACTTCATCCGGGCGGGCTTCCGGACGGTCAATTTTATTGATACATACGATTACATGCAGATCCAGTTCCAGAGCTTTTTTCAGTACAAACTTTGTCTGAGGCATAGCCCCTTCAAAAGCATCTACCACCAGAATCACACCATTTACCATTTTCAGAACACGCTCAACTTCGCCGCCGAAATCAGCATGACCTGGTGTGTCGATAATATTGATTTTTGTATTCTTATAATAAACAGCTGTATTTTTGGAAAGAATAGTGATACCACGTTCCCGTTCAATATCATTGGAATCCATGACACGTTCCTGAACTTCCTGATTGGCACGAAATACACCGCTTTGGCGCAGCAGCTGATCCACCAGAGTGGTTTTACCGTGGTCTACGTGTGCGATGATTGCCACATTTCGGATATCTTCTCTTTTCATCTTCATAAAATAAGTTCCTTTCTTACAGCCCCGCAAGTACCGTAAAACGGGGATTCGACAGTTTATCAACGTTTTTTAACGATACAAGTCTATCACATTTTTTTCAGATTACAAGGGAATTGAAAAAAATTTTTGGTTTTTGAATAAAAAACACAACATCAATACATTATTTTAAATAACCGGGCAGCTGCTTTCTGTGGCATATGAACGGTCAGCACACCATTTTCATATCTGTACTCACAATTCTCTTTTTTCGGATAAATCACCTGTACTTTTTTGATTTTCCTGTCAAGCTGCAACGGAATATCTACCGTATCTGTCTTCGGTGTAAACACAGACAAATATGCTGTCTCATCGCACTGTACACCATATGCCATCGCTTCATCTTTTACACTGCAAAAACCAAGGGGGAAAAATGGAACACCTGTTTTTAAATCATTGCGAAGCTCTTTGTAGAGAGCAATCCCCTCCCGTATCAGTTCCATACTGTTGTCACTCAGTTTCCACACCATACCGCTTATGTACGGACGCAGAAGGATACCATTTACCATATTATAGATCACATGCTCTTCTTCATCCTCATAGGGATATACCCACATACCGGCCTGTTCCGGTGTTACGGCGCTGGCCACATTTGCAGCAATATAGGAATTATATATATAGTCTGTCTGATCGCTGGTGGACTGTAGACTCAGAAGCTTCAGCATTCCGTAGTCCATACGCTGCCCGCCGGAACCGCAGTTTTCAATTACAAGCTGAGGATGTTTTGCAAAGATTTCTTTATACCACTGATACAGGCATCGATAGTGTTCCAGAATCGCATCCGCGCAGCTGTCAGAATGCAGATCACTTCCATACCCCATCGTCACATTATAATCTACTTTAAAATATCCTACTCCGTAATCTTCGATCAGGCGGTCCACCACGCTCATGCAATACTTGCGTACTTCCGGATTGCGGAAATCAAGAAGATATCGTTTATTATCCATATGGCGTTTTCCATGGCGGCAGATAAACCAGTCATCGGGAAGTTTCTTTGCCAGCTCACAGGCAATCCCCATAACCTCAATCTCCAGCCACAGTCCCATAATCATCCCTTTGTTTCTGGCATACTCGCAGACGGATCGAAGTCCATGGGGAAATCTTTCCGGGCTTTCCACCCATTCTCCTACCCTGTCCCACCAGTATCCTTTATCATACCATCCGGCGTCCAGACAGTAATATTCACATCCCAATTCTGCAGCCTTGTCAATGATCATCCGCTCTTTCTCCTCTGTGGGATCTCCCATAAGGCAGTTCATGTAATCATTGAACACTACGTTCAGCTTCTCATCATCTTCATTCGGTCTGCGTATAGCTCTTCGATAGCGGGTGAGTGCAGCTGCTGCTTCACTGATTCCGCCCGACACGGTTCCAAATGCCACCGGCACTGTAACAAAGGTATCTCCCGGCTTCAGATTCTTCCACCATCCATGCTCAGCCTCCGTCGGACCGCTGAGAGCCAGATATAATCCCGATCCCGGTTCCGAACCGTATTCCACATGCCATTGGCCGGAATTTTCTATTTCAAAGCAATAAGTTTCATTCGTCTCTCTGTCATGCGCAAAACCCATAGGAAGATACTCACAGGAAGACCAGGAACCTCTTCCCCCGTAATAGTAACGATTAATCCCAAATCCCGGCATATTAAACCCATTTACAGGCATTCCTGTCAGATTCAAATCACGAATATCATCTTTTTTCCATCTGGCTTCGCAGCACCAGCTGTTATATGGAGTGTAAATATCTGTCTTCTCAAAATAAGGAAGTACCCCATTACCGGAAACACTTCGATATACAAAGGAAGAAACATATTCCAGACCAATCTCTTCCTGACTTTGATTCTTCAGTTCCACCCATACCTGTACAACAGGAATCCCCTTAAAAAACTTCATATGATATACCGCTTCCATAGCATAGTCGGTTCTTAGAACTATAACCAGTTCTTTCGTCTTATCCTTCTCCTCCATCTGATGAGTTACATACCTGAAATCCAAAGAAGCACTGCTGAAATTATGCTTATATCCATGCATATTATCTGTGCTTTTCCCTGTGATCTGCACCTCCAATAAAGGATGATACACATCCTCCTGTAGAGACAACCTTTCTCCCCTATCTCCGGCAATCTCCACCGGTGAGAAATCAGTAAGCTCCACAACTCCATTGTCTCTAACATCAAATTCTACATGCAACCCATTTTCCCGTACATTAATTTTACTGCTCATGTTTTATTCTCCTTGTGTCAAATTCATGTTTTACGGTTCCACCAATCAGTCATAGGCATTATGCCACTACTGATTTTCTGTCACTTGTATTATACACCATGATTTCATTCTCACGCTATGCTCATTTAATATGAATTCAACAGAAAATCAATCGACCGAAGAGAGTTTTACCCACACAAAAAATCACCAGTAGTATTCCTGCTATACTAAGGCAGGTCCCTGCCATTTTCCCGGGTGCGGTATAAGAAATCACGATTTCATGTTCACCGGCTTCTATTTTTGTGCCGAGGAAAGTTGTATTTACTTTGCATGTATCTACTTTTCTACCGTCAATCGCTACCACAAAATTCCTGTCATAAGGGATACTGGTTATCAGATAACCATCCCTGTCTGTTTTTACTTTTCCGATCATTTGATCTCCATTGCTTCCCTGCTCCTTCGTTTTTACCGCCTGCTTATATAAATTCAAACTGTTATGTTGATTAAGATTGCCTGTAAATGCCCTGATATTATTGATTTTGTATTTTCCGGGTCCCAGCTGCACCTGTATCTTTTTTTCATCCTCCCTTGTCACCATATAAGTAAAATTTGTATTATGATTTGCGTACTCATGATTTTCGGCCGAAAGTCGATTGGTCTGTCCATTAATCCGTACATACATGTCTTTATTTGGATTTTCATTCTCCACATCAAAGGAAACAGCCAGCAAATTATTCCTCTCCGTTATATCCGGCAAAACTACATTTACACAGGTCTCTTTTTTCACTTCGATATCATATCCCTCTGCATTCTGTGAGATCTGAATATCATTTCCATCCATCAATGGAAGATTAAAGTCACATTCCATCATACACACCTGATGCTGTTCTGAACAGGGCACCTCATTATCATTGGGCACTACTGCTTTCTGCAAGAAAATCGTCTGGTTTTCCGGAAACTTCAGTTCTGCATACTCTTTTTCTTCCATCACCTGATCTGTCACATACCAGACCGGTGCCACAGAGGGATTCTCATAAAGATTAAAATTCTCCCCTTTTTCAAGCAGCCGATACCCGGCAGGTGCGTGTTTGGCGGCAAGATATTTTATACCCATAAACTGCAGAAATACAGGATTATCCGTTGCCGACTGCATCATATGATTTCGGAAAGGTTCATTCAGCTGAAATATATTTTTACGAAACTCCTGATAGCAGGCATTATAGGATGATGAATATATCGAAGTAATATCCTGTCGGATATCCATAATACGATTCAGATTGTTCTTATTTTCTGTTCCATTTCCCACCACATCCATCCGGTAGAAAGAATCATCTTCATCCAAAATATTCTTTATTACACCACACAATTCAGAATCCTGAACCTGCGCATACTCCTCGTCTGAAAGCATTTTTCCCTGCTGCCAGTTCATGACCCATCCGTATATAAATAAAATCACACAGGAAATAAAAAGCTGCCACGGATATCCGAAATGTTTCCTATTCGATAATAGCAGCATCAGACAGGCATCCAATACAATCCACATCCGATATTTGTCAAAAATTCCCTGATTCTTTTCCACACATAACAATATAATAGTTATCACATACGGCATAAGATATCGGATCCATCTGTGCACATTCTGAAACGAATGCTCCGGGGGAAGACATTGAGAGCTGTACCTGGCAATCTCCAGGCAAACCAGCGGCAAAAAGGGAATAAATACTTTACTTTTATCATAAAGTCCTCCATTCAACAAATATCCGAATACAGGTACATAAAGAATTATCAATAGACAGACCGAATTCCAACGTTCCCTTCCATTTTTACTGCAGACTACTCTCCCGATCAGACAGATCAGGGCAAAAGAAGTCAACCCAATCCCATATGCACTATACAGCACTCTTTCCGATTGTAATGTCAGCAGCTGCATATTTATTTCTTTCTGTACCGTTTCCTGTCTCCCTGACATGATTGCACAAAAAGAAGGCACCAGCAAAACTCCGGAAACAGAAACTGCAATCATAAGATTTCCCACATAACTGCCTGTTTTCTTTATAAATTCTTTCAACCATCCTCTGCCTTTTCGTGCACAAAGTCTGTCCGGATATAAATACTCTCCAAATGCATAAATACATAGGGTCAGCATTCCGCCGATGCTGAAGTAATAGCTGGTAAAAATCATGCCGCAGGTGCCCACTATCAGTAATCCTACTCTTTTCTGTCTAAAATATCGGTCAGTTCCCAAAAGTCCCATACATAAAAACGGCATATAATTCACAAACATCAGCTGATTATACGAATGATAAATCATAGGCGCCGCCAGAGCGAACATACAGGACACCAACAACCGAATCACTGACGAAAACTGCTTTTTATCCGTCCATACATAAAATAATACGACAGAACTTCCATAACACAAGACGCTGCTTACCATAATATAGACATCCATTTTGATAAAGGGCAGCAGATAAGAAAATAAGATTACCGGACTGAAAAGCCCATAATAGGAAAAATTATAAATATTCTGACCCCCACCCAGATTCCATGCCATATCAGGAAATAAGTCTCCCGTCTGATAAAAACGTTGGCGAAAGTAGTCCGGCAGCACCGAATGCTGGCTGATCCAATCCACTCTGGAACCGAAGACCCCATATTCTCCCACAAAGAGCCAGCACAACAGAATGCTTCCCACAAACAGAATCCAGACATTTTTATCCTTCAGTATTTTCTTCATCTCTCATTCTCCTGACTGGATTCTTTCAATATGTAGATTGGTCTGTGCTTCGTCTCAAGATAGGTTTTCGACAGATACTGCCCCACAATTCCCGTACACAAAAGCTGGACTCCGCTGACCAGAAAGATGATACATACAGGGAAAAACCATCCTTCCATCTTTCCTCCTCCCGTCAGTATATTTCCGATATCAAACAACAGCATCCCAAAAGCAATCAGGCAGAACACTGCGCCTGCGATTGAGGCCAGAGATAAGGGTGCTACGGAAAACCCGGTAATCCCTTCCAGTGAATAGGAAAATAGTTTTTTCAGTGACCATTTCGTCTCTCCCGCACAACGGTTTCTATTTTCAAATTCCAGCCATTTTGTCCGAAAACCCACCCATTGAAAAATCCCTTTTGAGAACCGGTTATATTCACTCATGGAGAGCACCGCATCCACCATTTTTCGTTTCATCATTCTGTAATCTCTGGCACCCTCCACGATTGTTGTCTGCGATATTTTATTCATTATCTTATAAAAGCCTTCCGAAAGAAACGAGCGGAATCCCGATTCTCCTTTGCGATCCACTCTTCTGGTCGCCACACAGTCCCATTCTTCCTGCAAAAGCAAGTGATACATCTGGGGAAGCAGGGACGGCGGATCCTGTAGATCCACATCCATCACAGCCACATAGTCCCCGGATGCCCGGGAAAGACCGGCATAGATCGCTGCTTCTTTTCCAAAATTTCTGGAAAAGGACAGATAACCGCACCGTGGATCTTTTCTCGCAAGTTCCCGCAGTTCTTTCAACGTATCATCTTCTGAACCATCATCCACAAATAACAGTTCAAACTCCGTACCCTTCATAATCTCCATGATCTTTACAATCTCCCCATAATAAACAGGTATCGCCTCCTGTTCATTCAAACATGGAATAATGATTGATATTTTCTCCATACTCCTCACCTCAATTCTACTGTTTCCGGGACACTGCGGATGGAAAGTTCAACGTCACCTTGAATAAATCTCCGTCAATCGAAACCCCCAGTTTTCCACCCATATTTCTTACAAAACTGGATGCAATGGCCAACCCCAGACCATGTCCCTCAGTTGTTCGGGATTTGTCTCCCCTGACAAATCGTTCCGTAATTTCATCCGGTGAAAAATCCATTTCATAAGAAGCAATATTTTTTATCTGCAGTTCCACCTGCCCGCCCTTTTTCTCTGTATCCACGTAAATTCTTGTACCTGTCAGCGAGTATTTCAATGCATTTTCCAAAAGATTCTGCACCACCCGGTACATCTTTCCGTTATCTCCGGTAAACAAGAGAGAATCCTGTGAAAAACGGGTACGAATCTCCATACCGCTTTCCCGAATGGCATCCTCCATATCCCCCAGGGTCTGCTCCAGCAGCTTTCTCATATCCAGTGTTTCCATCACAAGCTGCTCCGCTCCACTGGTAGCCTTGGACAGATCAAACAAATCCTGAATCATATTTTTCAGTTGTTCCTGTTTTATGGAGATCACCTCCACATAATCTCTCGCTTCATTACTCAATTCTTCTTTTTTCAGAAGATCCGTATAACCCACCATGGATGTCAGAGGCGTCTTCAGATCATGAGATACGTTTGTGATCAGATCTATTTTCAACCGCTCTGCCTGTACCTGTTTTTCCACACTTTTCCGCATGGCAGCATCAATATTTTTCAGTTGCCCGGAAGCCGGATATAAAGGCGATTTTTCCGAAATACCGATTTCTTCCGGCAATTCCTCTCCTTCCGACATGATTGCAATCTGCCGGAGCAAACATCCGATTTCTCTTGTTGTTTTATCTGACAGCCAGGTTTTCAGACAGATCAACAATACAACAAAAGCTAAAAATGCCTGAACCACACCAAACATATAACCATCAGCCATCGCCGGCAGGATCATCAATACATTTACCGCCGTAAGAATGCCGATCAGGATCATCGGTATTTTTCTTTTCGTTTGCATCTGAATCTCTAAAGGTGTTCTTGTTTGGTATTTTCCGACTTCATTCCATAAGAGGGAAGTTTTTGGCATAATCCCCAGACGTTTCTGGCGGACAAGCAAAAACATACTTCCGAAAAAACAGGTAATAAACAGAATAAGCAGCAATGTGATCCGGATCAATTCCCCGATTCCATCCACAACGATACTGGAAAACATAAAATTTCCCAACAGATACACATCCTGTGAAGTGAGAATATCTCCCCACATACCCCCTCCAAATAGCAGGAGCACAATAAGAAGTTCTGTTTTGATGCGATCCAGCCTGCATACCGTCAGATTCTCTAACGGTTTATAATTTTTCTGATACCGGACCGTCATCCTTATAGCTTCCTCACCAATAATCAAAGAAAATATCATCAGAACAACGGACGAAATTCTGTAAAACTGCATACCGCGATCTGACCAGTAATAGCCTAATTCTAAATAATTTTGAAAAATAACCGCAAACGTGACTGCAAGAAATACCGCCATCCAAAGAACCATAAGTAAAATTCCCATCTGTCTTTTATTCAAACTTTTCAATTTTGTATCCAATTCCCCACACCACCTTTAAATATTTTGGATTTTTCGGAGTAATCTCAATTTTTTCACGAATTCTCCGGATATGTACCATCACCGTATTCTCCACACCATATGCCTCTTCCTGCCACACCCGTGTATAGATTTCCTCTGCGGAAAACACATATCCCGGATGGCTCATCAACAGTTCCATAATCTTATACTCCGTAGCTGTAAGCCGCACCGGCTCGCCATCCACTGTCAGCGCTTTTGTATTCTTGTTAAGAACCAACCCTCCATTTTTCAGCACATCATTTCCACCGGAAATCGCTGCTCCCAGAGAAAAATACCGGCGAAGCTGTGATTTTACCCTCGCCATCAGTTCTGCTGTGTTGTACGGTTTCGTCACATAATCGTCCGCACCCATAGAAAGCCCCAGAACCTTATCACTCTCCTCCGTCTTTGCAGAAAGCATAATCACAGGAATATTATTCTTCTCCCGAATTTTCATCAAAGCGGAAAGTCCGTTTAACCTGGGCATCATCACATCCAGAAGAATCAGGTGAATCTGCTCACTCATCAGAATATCCAGTGCCTCCATCCCATGATATGCCTTATATACCCGGTATCCCTCCAGTTCCAGAAGTCTGGCAAGGGACCGCACGATTTCTCTGTCATCATCAACCACCAGAATATTGTAAGTCTCCATTTTTATAAACCTTTCTCTTTCCTTTTTCTTTCTATCAGTCTACCAGAGAAAGCCAATATTTTTATAATAGAAATCTGTCATTTTTCTTAAAATTCGACCAAGCGGGGAGCCGGACAGGGGACAGACCTGTGTCCGGTATTGACTATCCAGTTAATAAGCTGTATTATTGACCATGTGGTTTATTTTAGAAAGAGATAAAGCCTCCGGCGGATTGCAGAGGCGTACTTGAATTTATGGAGGTGTTATATGCGACAGGAAGAAAAAACCGAATTGACAAAAGCAAAGATTCTTGGTGCTGCCATGGAAGAATTTGGAATTAACGGCTATGCCAACGGAAGCATCAATAATATCTGTAAAAAAGGAATCAACAAGGGCTTAATCTATCATAATTATAAAGACAAGGATGAACTTTATATGATATGTGTTAAAAAAAGCTGTGAGCGTATGATAGATTTTATGGATCAAGAAAATGCTGAGAGCAGTATGGATCAATATATGAATGCACGTATGCGATTTTTTAAGGAAAATACATCCGAAGCGCATATCTTTTTTGAAGCACTGCTGGATCCCCCGCAACATTTGAAAGTACAGATTCGGGAAGCGATGAAAGATTTTGAAGCACTGAATGTCCGAATGTATGAAAAGACCATATCCGGTCTGACTCTACGGGAAAATGTATCGAAAGAGGATGCATTGCGCTATTTTTCCTTATTTCAGGAAATGTTTAACGGCTATTTTTGCAGTCCTGCTTTTCAGACAATGGATTTCGAAGAAAAAATTCAAATTCATGAGTCCACGATACCAAGGATTCTTAATTTTATGCTTTACGGAATTGCAGAAAGGAGAGACACAAACTCATGATGATATTACGTTGGATTCTCACACTGGCACTGGCTTTTTTAGCCGGAAAACTCATTACAAAACTCAGAATGCCATCCATCCTGGGCTTATGGGAGTATCCTATTCTGCAGTATTTTCCAACATGATTACGGAAGAACAGCTGCAGCGTCTGGTCAGCTGGTTCAATCCCATATTGGGGATTGCCCTTCTGACAGCCATCGTTGATCTGGGAGCCCCGCTGGATTATCACTTAATCCTGGGAGCCGGGCTATATACTTTTATTTACATTGCATCCCGTGCCTGCGGAAAATATTTTGGTGCCAGATTTGGTGCAAAAGCCACCAAAATGCCCATCACCGTTCAAAAATATCTGGGCTTTACGCTGCTGCCCCACTCCGGTCTTTGAACTGGCTGGGGAAATACATTGAAAAATATTGAAAACGCTGCTGAGTATTTCTGCATATACTCAGCAGCGCACAATTTTATAAGTATGCTATATATGATGTTTTAACACTTCTCATTTGCATGCTCAATCAGATACTTTCTTCTTGCATACAGTTTATCCATCATTTCCACAATTTCTCTGACCTGTTGTTGAATAACAGGTGCGGATACAAAATAATCCTCCTGAACAGACTGAATAATTTCATTACTCCACTTTGCCCCATCTCTTGTCAAAACGGTGGAAGTTTTATAAAGCCGTAATGACAGATTCTGTGCTTTCGCAATTCGTTCTTCTAAACATCCACAGTCTTTTTCTTTTGCAATACCTTGTTCTAATTCATCTAAAACACCGGTAAATTGATCTACGGAGTCACTTGTTGGAATGCAAATATAGCTGTCATCATCAATCACACCATATTTACGTGCTTCTGCATAAAGGGTTCTTGCTTCCGAAATCAAACTGGCAATGTCCTGTGGGGCATCCGTCAATTTAATCATACTTTGTGGAAATATAGACGGAAGTTTATTCCAACCGTTCGAATAATTTTCTCCTTCATATAAACGGGTACCAGGTATCTTTGAACTATATAATGCTTTTTCATAATCTGCACTATAGCGATACGAGCATAATGGCAGTCCACACCCCCATGTTATACACACAATTCGATCGGTAATGGATTTTGCTTTCGATATATAACAGGACTTTGTTTTTCTGATTTCCCTGGCAGCCTCCATGACCGGTAATGACGATGGATGGACGAAAATGGATGTCTCCACTAAAGTTTTGCCTTCATCCCAAACATTGGGGTCAAAACAGAACAACGGACTGGCCTTTTCAATGAGTAATTTCATCCAGTCATTATATATATCCTCCGCCAGCTGCACATCGGTAACTATGCCGCCATATTTATTCTCATACTTGCCTCTGAGGAAACTCGTCATAGTTTTTTCACTGAAATTTCCGGAAACTACTTCACTGAAAAAATCACTTACCAATCTAAAAATTTTATCTTCATCTTCTACAATCCATTCTTCCTCATGATTCAAAAGACACTCCATAAATGTATCAAACAGATTCGGAATATTCATCCCGGCAATTTCCTCATCCACGTACTTTTTCATTTCCGTTATCGATATCATCGGAATGACGAGATTTCCTTCATTCAGAGATATTTTCTGGTCGGCAAACGCAGTGCGATTTTCAGAAAACGTATTATTAAGTGTCAGTATTACACGATTTAGCTTGTCATAATAAGGAACCGCAATTTCAACCAATTGATTCCTGAATTCCCGCAATACAGAATCTATTTCATTGTAGACCATTTTCTTCAATTTGCACTGTTCACAAAGCATGACGCATTCCAGCAAATACTCAAAGATCTTTGATGCACTAAAACCAAACGGCTTACTGCACCTTTCAAAATCCGCTCTTGCCTTTTGGTAATGATCATAATACACAGATGCCTGATAATCTTCATGTTTTCGTCTCATTATATTGTCATCAATAAGACTATTAAGCACATCACCAAATTTTTTTTCCGAATTTCTAATCATACTGTACGCATAAAAAGGTCCTCGCTGCATATCGCGAAGAATGACGGAAAGTCGTGCCTGCAGACGTCTAAAAAATGATTTTGGTTCATCTATAGAAAGTATGCGTTTTACATTACTTTTAATCTCATACATGCGCACTTCTGTCTGTTCAACATAATCTTGAACAAATTTATCAATACCATTGTCTCTGGCAAACTTCCAGTCCCCCAGATAGTTATCATAATTTCTCAATGCATTTCCAAGCAGTTCATGGAAAAGCAAATCGTAGAAGCAAGACCAGTCTGGAACACCCGGGTAAAGAACCGAAAGAATAAATGATTCAATATCCTTCTCATTGGGAGCATTCCATCTGATTGTACTAAATTTTTCAAATACTTTAGATGCCAGATATGTGTTAATCTCACGGAGCGGAATACTTGCACAAGATGCACCAATTACACAATACGCCATTTCTGAACCAATCTTCTTATTTCCATTGATGCTATGAATCATACTGCAAAACTTAGCAACATGTTCATGATTTAACATTTCTCCCGTTTCCGATAAAAATCCCATAATATATTCCGCTGCAGTTTCTATTGCATAGTTATAACCATCAGAAAATACACTCCCTTTAGCATCTGTAGCACAGATCAAATGGCACAGATCCACCGGCGGCCGATCCCATTTTATCACCCTATGATTTGGATATATCTGATCAAAACTTCCTCCGTTTTCCGGCAGCCGCATACAATAATCTAATTCCTGCATAGCAGCATAACCATTGTTCATAATGTTATTTCTAACATTAATGCTCTCAAATGGGATCTTGTCCAGATTCACATCCGGCATAAAGAAATAACCAAAAATCACAGCTTCTTTTATCCGTTCTACAATGGAACGAATCATATAGCACACATCCAAAAAACACCCGGACCCTGTTCCACCACCCAATCCTGAAATAATATGAATTTCAACGCAGGGACTTTCCAGTTCGCCTATTGCAATATTGATTTCATTTTCAATTTTATGAATAAAGGCTTCCGACTGATTCATCAGCATAACTCTGCCAAGCTGCCGAACACCGCGAGCACCTGTATACGGAGTATTAGGCATTTGAATATGTTCACCATCAAACCATTCAAATCCTTCCATTGTTTTCAACATTGGAGCAGGTACCGGTATATACGAAATGGAAAAAAATTCCTCTTTATCATCCAATGGCATTTGGTTCATAGACTTCCCGGAAGAATGTCCTCTGCAAGTTTTCTCATTACTTTTGCAATCAGAATCCACCCCCACAAAACGTATATGAGAATACAAAGACCTATTCGTGCCTTCCGTATCCGGTTTCAGGCGTGTGTATACCTGCGTTTTAATCGTTCTAAGACAATGAACACCCGTACCACCCAATCCAATTAATATTGTCGCTTTATTATTCGCCTGCTCCTCCTTCCGCTGAGACAAAAGAATACCTCCTCCGTCACGGTACAAAAGTTTAGAATAAACAGCCATATACCTTCCCCCTCAAATTCGTTTTACATCATCGGTTTTCATAAAATAATCCCATCTGCGAAACCGAAATATAAAACCGAACACCTATGTTTTATATAATTTTACAAAACACCATACTTATTGTCAAGAACCGGACAGGGGACAGACACGTGTCCAATTTTTAGGACACGTGTCTGTCCCCTGTCCGGTTCCCCTACAATGCTTTTTGATACAAAGCAAGTACATCCTGCTTCGTTGTGCTTCTGGGATTAACTGTAATATTGCCGCTCTTCATGGCATCCTCTGCCATCACATCGAATTTGTCTGCCGTTACGCCCACTTCACTGAGGGTTGCCGGAATACCAAGCTGCGCGTTCAAATCTTTCAGCAATTCCGCAAGCATAAATGGTTCAAACTCATTTTCCAAAACCGGAGTTCTGGAAATATAATTATATATTTTTAAATATTTCCCACAATCTGCTAATGCATTATATTCCACAATCGTCGGTAATAAAATCGCATTGGCAACGCCATGAGGTACATGAAAGAAGGCACTGACCGGATGACTCATGGCATGCACATCACCAAGCCTTGCCCAGGAAAATGCGATTCCCGCAAACAATGAACCTGTCAGCATATTCTCTGCCGCCTGGATATCAGAACGGTCAGCAACATATTTTCTTATATTCTTTCCGATTAGTTCCAGTGCTTTTTCTGCCATCGCATCCGAAAATGGTGAGGCAGCTTTTGAAAGATACGCCTCCAGTGCATGTACCATTGCATCAATCCCACATGCCGCTGCCACTGAAACAGGAGCAGTTGTAAGTAAATCCGGATCCAGGATCGCATAGGAAGGAATCAGCTTATAACTGAAAACTGTTAATTTATAATTCCTGCTATGATCCGTAATAACTGAAAAGGCAGTCACTTCTGAACCGGTACCTGCCGTTGTAGGAATGGCAATGAGTGGGATGATATCTCCAGGCACTTTACCGCCGCCCTCATACTGTGTGATACTTCCTCCATACTTTGCCACAACACCAACTGCTTTGGCAACATCCATAGGAGAACCACCGCCCAGGGCAATGATAAAATCAGCTCCACTTTTCTTGAATGCAGACGTTGCCTGATCCACAGTTTCCACCGAAGGATTTCCCTCTGTTTCCGTATAAGCATCGACAGGAATACCCACCTGTTCCAATGCATCTGCGCAGGATTTCACAATACCCATTTTATTTAAGTGAGGCCCTGAAATAATAAATCCATGGGTGCCGGCCAGCTTTTTGGCAACATCCGGAACCTTTGCAAGACTCCCCTTTCCAACAACAATATCCTGTGGTATTGAAAATGAAAATTCTTTTCCCATTGTTTTTCTCCTTTCTCAGCATTTCTTTCAGGCAGGAAGTCTTTGAAGCACACGCTCAATCGCTTCATCAATAACCAGATCAAGCTCTGCATCATCCGCTTCAGGCATCAAGGTTGCAGCATCTTCATCAGAAATCAATTCTACTAACGTACCAAATGACTCTTTATACTTTCTCTTACAAACAGCATAGAAGACAACACCCAACAGTGACCAGCCGCCTACCATAATCCATTCCTGCCATACAAGATTGCCGCCGGAACCGGGGATACAATACGTAAGTACCATAAAACCAGACATCAGAACCGCCATAGTTCCTACGAATTTATATGCGGGAACCTTATATGGTCTTGGCATATCCGGTTCTTTTTTTCTAAGAATCAGGAACGAAATGGAAACCATACAATATGCAACACAGCAGCCGAAGTTACCCGCATCACAAATCCAGACCATCATTTTACGTCCTGCCAACGGTGCGATCATAGTCAGAGCACCGATCAGATATAAAGAGTTAACCGGAGTTTTATGCTTTGGATGAAGCTTCGCAAAGAATGGAGGAATCATATAGGATTCAGCCATGGAGTACATTGCTCTGGAACCGCCAATCATAAAAGAATTCCACGAAGTAATGATACCGCACATACCACCGACAATGATTACCTTAGCCATTACAGAGGTTTTAAATGCTTTTGCCATGGCATCTGCCGTTACCAGACCGGTTCCTACCTCAGAGACAGCAATGGCATCTACATCTAATACATAACCGACCGCCAGGATTACAAATGCGTAAAAAACAACAGCTAAAACAACAGACAAAATTAACATTTTACCAATCTTTTTCAGAGGAACATTAATCTCTTCTGCCGCCTGTGGAATAACATCAAAACCAATAAAGTAAAATGGTGTAACCACTGCTACCGCAAGTATACTTTTCATCATGGAGCCGCCAGTGGAACCAACAAACATCTGCCCATTCAGATTATCCACACTGCCGTTGATTACAGATGCCACAATCAGTAAAATTCCGGCACCACCGATAATGACTGTCAAAACCGTCTGCAGCCTTGCTGCCGTTTTTGCTCCGAGAATATTGATCACGGTAATCAAAAAAGCAATGATAATTGCCACAGCAAGCCAGGAAGCATAGATATCAAATCCCGCAACGGTATACAGATATCCTTTTAAAAACCCCGGCCACAAATACGTAAGAATCGTAGGAAATGCACATGCCTCAAAACAGGCAACTCCGACATATCCCAAAATAATTCCCCATGTACAGATAAAAGAACCGGTTGCTCCCATTGCCCGATAACTAAATACATGTTCTCCTCCACACTGAGGCATAGCCGCTGTCAGCTCTGCATAAGTAAGACCAACAAAGAAAATCATGATACCACCGATTACGAATCCCAGGGCTGCACCAACCACGCCGCCGGTTTCAATCCATCCACCGGAAGAGACTACCCAGCCCCAGCCAATCATCGCTCCAAAAGCAATCACTAAAATGTCCCACGCACTAAATACTTTGTCAAATTCTGATTTTTTCTGAGTCATATCGATTCATCTCCTTCCCTATATATTGAAAAGCTTTTTTGCCAAAATTTCTATGTATTCAGCAGTTCCGTCAATTCCCAGCATACTGCTGTCAATCAGAAGATTTCTGTTGTGACGGTCACCACGGTTACTTCCCGTAAAAGCAAGATGTCTGATATGGTATCGTTTATCTTTCTCAGAAATTAGCAGTTTTGCATCTTTTTCTGATAAATTATGGCTCTCACAAACATTTTTAATTCTCACTTCATCCGGTGCATAGATGAACACACACAAAAGATTTTCCTGTCCCTTTAAAATATAATCTGCAGAACGTCCAATAAACACGCAGGACTCTCTTGCAGCTAATTTCCGGATAATCTGTTTCTGCACATGAATTGCACGGTCTGTCAAATCTGAAAGCTTAGAGAAGGATCCTCTCTCCTGTCCTTCTACACCTTTTCCGGCGATTGTAACTCCTGATTCCACCTTATCCATGATATCCTGCGGAATTCCTACCTCATCGATAATGGCATCCACCGTTTCCCGGTTATAAACCGGAATTCCCAGATCCTCTGCAATTTTTTTACCTATAGCGTTTCCTTTTGCACCATACTCACATCCGATGGTTATCACAAATTGTTGCATACGATTCACTTCCTTTATTCTGAAATTTATGTTTATTTCTGATTCAGTTCTAAACCGGTGTTTTCAGCAATTGCTGCAAATAAAAGGTTGAAAAAAGGACGTACGAAAAATTATCGTGACGCCCTTGTCAATCCATTTCTTTGTATGTTTATAGCAAAGCTTCTACTGCTTCGTTTAAGATATCAAATGCCTTATCGCATTCTTCCTCTGATACGATCAGCGGCGGGACCATACGGATGGTATGTGCTCCAATAGCAGTAATCAACAGTTTTCGATCTAATGCACCGTGCTTCACATCCACACCACTGACGGTATCATCAAATTCAACACCTACCAACAGTCCCTGATGTCTTACTTCCTTTACATGCGGAAGCTTCTCTAACCTGGCTGCAAAATAATCTCCCACTCTCTTTGCATTGCCTGCCAGATCTCTGTCAAGAAGCTCATTTACTTCTGCCAATGCAGCTGCACAGCTAACCGGATGTCCACCAAAAGTGGTTCCATGGGAACCGGCCGAAAATGCCTTTGCAACTTCATTTGTTGCACAGATTGCCCCAATCGGCATTCCACCGCCTAAACCTTTTGCCATAGATACAATATCCGGCTTGATACCATAATTCATGTAAGACATAACTGCACCCGTTCTGCACCATCCGGTCTGTACCTCATCAATTAAAAGCAGCATTCCCTTTTCATCACAGAATTCACGAAGTCCTTTCATAAATTCCATCGTCGCTGGATGAACACCACCTTCGCCTTGTACCGGCTCAATCATAATTGCGATGGTATTTTCTGTGCAGGCATTCTTAAAAGCTTCCAGATCATTATATGGCGCATAAGAAAATCCATAAGTCATCGGACCAAATCCAACCTGGCATCCATTGCCCGGCTGACCTGTTGCAGACATGGCACCAAATGTTCTTCCATGGAATCCCATTTTTGCTGTTACAATATGATATCTGTTTGGACCGTATTTCTCAATTCCGTACTTACGAGCCATCTTGATCATAGCTTCATTTGCCTCTGTACCGGAATTCTGATAAAAAATCTTATCCATTCCAATTGTCTCGCAAACCTTTTCAGCCAACAATGCCTGAGGAATTGTATACGGATAGTTAAAGGTATGCATGATATCATCTACCTGATCCTTTACCGCTGCAACAACTTTCGGGTTGCGGCTGCCGGCATTATTTACTGCAATACCTGCATAGAAATCAAGATATGGGGTTCCCTCCTCATCATACAAATACATTCCCTCTGCAGTCTCTGCAAGAAAATCGAAACGCTCATAGGTTTCAATCATATACTTGTTTACTTTATCCTTAATATCCTGCTTTGTAAGTCCTGTGTCTTTTAATTTCATAATCAATTTCCTCCTTTATTCAAATAGTTACTGTTCATCTCGTTCCCAGCAACACTCTTCGCGATGCACAATGTGCGCATCTCTTTTTAAGATAAAAAAGGTGCCAATGATTCTTCTGAATCATTGACACCTTTGTCTCTTGCTTTTTATAATTCCAATATATCACACAATTTTCTTTCTGTCAATCCTGTTTATCGTGTTTTTTGTGTTTATTTTTTATCTTTTTCCATTATATTGAACATTTTGAGCAATCATTTCCCTAACCATCGATATAAAAATATTAATTTTTATGTATATTTTCAGGGTTGTTTCATGAAGAATAATTGATAATAATAAATACTGCATTTTTACGAGGGATAGGGAAGCTATACATATTTTCCATATCCCTCGAC
>SFGF01000058.1 GCA_004556655.1 Lachnospiraceae bacterium
TAAACATTTTTGCAATCATTTTGTGATTGAAATTATATTTTAACTTTTTTGATGCATAATAAAAACAGCTTGCTAATAATTGCATAATATTATAACGTTTGTTATTATTTGCTTGTTTAATTTCTAATATTGTCTTAAAATAATTGATTGTAGCTTGAATAAATTCAGACGTACTTTTATTGTCTTTCCCTTTTCCCTGAATCAATTTATTGAAACCGGCCTTTCCGTTCTCGTCACTGTATGTCACATATTCTTTTGGTATCATATAAAAATCTTTGGTGACAATAGAACTGAGAGGAATTTTCAGACCACTTTGTGTATTGGTAACCAGCTCAATCTCAAGAAAGCGGTCATTGGAATATCGGATCATTCCATTTGAAAACTTAATTCTGCAGTAATAATTTCCCTCATCATCAGTGATTATGGAAAAGTTACCTACCTGAGTTGTATCATCTTTCAGAAATTTGACACGGATTGTTTTTCTTCCGGATAGTTGTACAGTCTGTTCACTGGTGAGCGGAATAATGATAGACCAGTCCTCACTGGTAATCAATTTATATACAGTATCTCCTGCGGAAACTTTATGTTCCGTCTGTAGATTGGTGATACTGTAATTTCTTTTATTAAAATAATCCGGTGAAAGACTGTCCTCTGTCACATCTTCATACCCATCCAAAGAATAAAGAATGATTCCATCCTGAGCAGAGGTATACACAGTCTGTCCTCCAATAGTTTGAGGAGCCTTACCTCCTTCCGTGGATGTCAGACCGCTGTATTGAAGAATAGTTCCCTCCAGTTTGTATTTGTAGTTGTAGGTATCGTAAAAGTTACTTCTGTCAAAAGAAGATGAAAAAGCAGCCATGGAAGACCGGATTCGGGAATAATCCTCTTCGGTCAGATCATCAACTGCCGCCGAAGTTTGATTGTCCCCCAGAGAATATACGACTCCTGATTTGGCCACTTTAGAATTCTCTCTTGCATAATAGGTGATATATCCGGATGCACTGGCTTTAACGACTTTTTCTTCCCGCAAAGCAAGGGCGGTATAGGTCTTGTTCTTGGCCAGTGGACCGGCAGTTACCTGATAAGATTCAATATGATCTGCAGTTAAATACAAAACAACGGTTATTATCATATAAATAAAAATAGCCCCAAATATAAAAGTACCGATATTTAATGGGATTTTTCCCTTCAATTTTCCCATAATATTTCCGGCATTTATAAAAAGCTTATGCTTTCCCTTATCTGCCAAATAAACACTCCCTTTCGGTATTAATACCCATATAAATTTATAATACCATTCTATTTACCAATACACAAGTATAAAAAATGGAAGTATGTGAAATACTAGGAAAGACTATAATAGTTAGGAGGTAATGGGAAGAATATGAAAGGATTGGATTATACAGTTCTGGTGATTGGAATAATAGGTGCTTTAAACTGGGGATTGATTGGACTTTTTCGATTTGATCTGGTGGCATTTTTATTTGGAAACATGAGCTGGCTGTCCAGAATTATTTACACTCTGGTGGGGATCGCAGGTCTTTATCATTGCACATTTTTCGGACGTCTCAGTGACGTTAATCAGAGGTAGCTTGAGAAAAAATATAACAATGAAAGAGGATGTCACAAAACTGAAAATCTGTAACATCCTCTTTTATTTATCAATTGACTACTTTGGTCAGCCATTATAAAGCAATAATGATATCCTCCTGGAGTTCATCCGGTATCTCCTCTTTATCAAGAGATATGCTGATTACAAAATTGATATTGAATAACTTGGAAATTTTCTTCAGCTGATTCATGGTATCAGTAATTTCCTGATCTTCCAGTTTTGCAATTTTTAAAAAGCTGTCCAGATACATTTCCTGTAAATCATGATCCTGAGAAATAATACCACAGATAAATCCGATGAACTCATCAGAGTTTTTCAAGGGATAAGAAGATACATCGATCAGACGTACTTTATTGTTGAGCTCAAACATATGTTTCGTACTTTTATCTAAATATACGATGTTTCCATCAGCAGACTTAATCGCTCCATTCACCTTATCCAAAAGCTGCTTAGTTTTCCCCTTCCCCTTTTTGCCTACAATTAATTGAACCATAGCAGTTTCCTCCTTAGATATTTTATAGTATGTATTTACTAAAAACTTCTTTGTTCTTGGTACAATTATAGAATAAATGCCTAAAAATTACAATGGCTAAATACAAATTTTTCAAAAATTTATGAATTTATTTTGCCCAACAGCTGATTCATATTGTCATATAATGAAGACTTCGTTGGTGCATGAAGAATGATAGAAATAAATGGTTCACCATATGCATTCTGACTGAGAAGAGCCAGACAGGATCCGGCATCTCCCGTAGTACCTGTTTTTCCTCCCAAAACAGTTACATTTTTTGGCGGAGTCACCTGCTTGGTAAGATATTGGTCCGTAGAATCAAGGTGAGTAATAATCTTTTCTTCTCCTCTCATATAGGTCAGATTATAAGAGCCCATCTGCATGACTTCCATAAAATGAGGATAATTCATAGCTTCCTGCAGCATAAGATAAATATCATATACCGTTGTATAGTGATTTTCATCCTGAAGTCCGGTAGGATTGACAAAATGTGTGTTGGTAGCACCAAGAGACTGTGCTTCTTTGTTCATCATATCTACAAATGCTTCCACACTCCCACCGATATGCATCGCAATGGACATGGCAGCATCGTTACCGGAATAAATCAAAAGTGCATGGAACAGTTCATCCATTGTCACCTTATCTCCCGGCTGAAAACCAATTTCCGTAGATCCCTCTTCCAGATGGACAGAATTCTCTGAAATGGTTACGACATCATCAAGATTTCCATACTTTAAAACAAGGATTCCTGTCATAATCTTGGTAATACTTGCTGGATATGCTCTCTCATGGATTCCCTGAGCAAAAAGTACATCACTGTGGTCAAGGTCGAAAAGTCCCCCCAGAGCAGTTGATGATATGGCCACACCATCCAGATTTACATTTTTCGAGGAAACACATAGCGAGGAAGCAAAAGAATTTGCTTTCTGCATTTGAATTTCCGCACCGTGGGTTCCGTAGAGTTCGTCTTCCATATCGTATGCGAAAATCATGTCAAGCTGTTTAGAACGCTTTAAAAAAATCAAAGAAGTTATGCCCAGACCGCCGACTAAAATAAGAATCCCTATCAGTATAAGCGTATTTTTCCATTTCTTTTTCCATGTTTTTTTATTTGTATACTTCACGCCAGTCAAGCTCTCCTCTGTCCAGGGATTTTATTAACAGTTCTGCCGAAGCAAGGTTTGTAGCAAGCGGGATAATATGTGTGTCGCAGAGACGAAATATTTTATTTGCATCCGGCTCATGCTTTTTCTGCTCATACGGCCCGCGGAGGAAAATAATCAGATCCATTTCATTTTGTTCAATCATAGATGCCATCTGCTGCTCTCCGCCTACATGACCAGCCAGAAGTTTGTGTACGGAAAGATTGGTTGCTTCTTCAATCAGTCGACCCGATGTGCCGGTCGCATATATTTCATGTTTTGACAGAATTCCCCTATAAGCAATACAGAAATTCTGCAGCAGTTTTTTCTTTGACTCATGTGCAATAAATCCGATATTCATCTTTTCAACCTCCTAAATATTTCCTGTTCTGAAGTCCTACATTTATTACAAGTCCCATACCTGCGAATAAACTGACAAGGGATGTCAGTCCGTAGCTTACAAAAGGCAATGGGGTTCCTGTGTTTGGAAACAGACCCGTGGCAACGGCAATATTTAAAAAACTCTGAAAGCCGACCACGGAACCTACCCCGCAGCAGATTATTTTACCAGACAGATCTTTTGCCTTCCTTCCCACCAGAATACATTCCAGCGTTATAAGAAATAAAAGTAATATGATTCCTGATGCACCAATAAATCCCAGTTCTTCACCGGCAACAGCAAAGATAAAATCTGTTTGGATCTGAGAAACAAAATTTCCCTTATTTGCGGATGAAACTTTATTGTTATTATAACCTTTCCCCGTGAGCTGACCAGAACCGATAGCAGTGATTGAATTATTTTGCTGTACGATATCATCTTTATAAGTCTCATCTTCAGGGTACATCCAAGCCATGATTCGAGTTTTCTGATAAGAGTCAATGATCTCTATATCCGTCTGTGTAATCAGAAAAAATGCGATTCCCAGTACCGGAATGACTACCGCAAGAATCCCTCCTATGATTTTGTAACTTAATCCTGCAATATACATCAGGATACAGAAAACAACGGCGACAGTAATCGTATTCTTTAAATCCGGCTGATCCAGTATCAGGTAAAGAGGTACTGCCAGTAAAGCAACAGATTTAATAATGGTTTTAAAAGTATTCAAATCTTCTTCATGCTCCATAAGAAATCTGGCAAAAAACATAATCAACAGGATTTTAGAAAGCTCTGTGGGCTGGAATCGAACAAAACCCAGGTCCAGCCATCTTGCAGCACCGCCGGAGGTATCCCCTGCAATTCTTACAAACAGCAGCATAATAATATTTGCTGCATAGATAATCCAATAAAAGTTTAAAAGCCAGCTATAGTCAAATAGAGAAACTATGACCATCACGACAAGACCAAGTATTACTCCGGCAAGCTGTCTGGTCTGCAGTGATTCCATGGCGCTTCCCACCAGTAAAACTCCGATTCCGCTGATCATGATAAGCCATAATACCAGCCGAAAATTATAATCTTTAAGTTTGTAAAGTTTTAGCATATCTATACACCTGTATCCTTATTGTAGATTGTCTCGTTTGTAATAGTTCTAAATATCTGTTTGTGTTTTCAGAGGTATACTGGCCATCAGTACAGGGGGGGATTGCCGGAAACTGATAGAAACATTTCCGCTGTCAATAGGCACATATTTTCCGGCAGCCTTTATCATATCGTTCTTTAACATCTGCATAGTCTGGGGAGAGCAGCTTACCCTGTCAGCAACCAGAAGAAGCTTCAGTCTGTCTTTGGCAATCGAACCCGAAGTTTTCCGATTTTTGCTAAAGAAACTCATAGTATCCCTCCTATTTGTGAAACAGACGTCCCAAAAATCCTTTTTTATTGTCCAGATTCAGGAAAGGAACTTCTTCTCCGAGAATACGCCGACAGATATTGGCATAAGCCTGTCCGCATACTCCGGGCTTTCCAGCAAGAGGTTCCCCCTGATTGGTTGCTATAACTACATTCTCATCATCCGGAATGGTACCGATCAAGGGAACCGCCAAAATATCTACCACATCATCAACAGACATCATATCACCTCTTCGTATCATATCCATACGCAGACGATTGATAATCAGGTGAATATCCCGAAGTTCTTCTGCTTCCAGTAAACCAATAATTCGATCTGCATCACGGATGGCTGATACCTCAGGAGTCGTCACCACAAGAGCCTTATCAGCACCGGCTATGGCGTTTTTGAAACCCTGTTCGATTCCGGCAGGGCAATCCAGTATAATGTAATCAAATTGATTTTTCAGTTCTTCGCAAAGTTTTTTCATCTGTTCCGGTGTAACAGATGTTTTGTCTCTGGTCTGAGCGGATGGCAGCAGATACAATCCGGAAGATCGCTTGTCTTTGATCAGTGCCTGTTTCAGTCGGCAGTTTCCCTCAATCACATCCACGAGATTGTATACAATCCGATTTTCCAGTCCGAGTACCACATCCAGATTCCGAAGACCGATGTCGGTATCCACCAGTACAACTTTTTTATCCAGTGCAGCAAGGCCTGTGCCGATATTGGCGACTGTAGTCGTCTTTCCCACCCCGCCTTTGCCTGATGTTACTACAATTACTTCACTCATATTCTATCCTCCTGCTCTGTCAAAATAAACTGGTCATCCTTGGCAGCTTAATCATTAATCTGTCCGTGTATTGGAAACTTTGCTTGAGTTTACCTGACCTGTGAGAATTTCTGTCTCATCTTTAAGATCAAAATAATAGTTCAGCACATCTTTTGCAACATATTCAGCGTTTGTGGAAGAATAGCCGTATGCGATACGGACAGCCATGGCAATCTCGGGTTCATCTGCCGGTGCATAGCCGACAAACAGACCATGATTGGCTCTTTTGTAAGACTGCTGTGCAGTACCGGTTTTACCGGCAAGAGAAACCTGAAGATCCTGGAAGATCGGCCAGTTGGAATCATTTTTTATAACACCTTCCATACCTTCATGCACATCATTCCAGATCCACTGGTCGAGGGTAATGGTACTTAAAACCTCAGGGGTATAATCTTCCAGTATATTCCCTTCAGAATCTGTGGTTTTATCTAAGAGTGAGATATTATAGCTTGTTCCGCTGTTCGCCAGTGTTGCAACATAGCGAGCCAGTTGGGAAGTCGTATAATTGTGAGTACCCTGTCCAATAGAGGAAGGAATAGGAAGCTGATCAGAAACCATTGGACTTGCCTCTGCAATCTCCAGACCGGATTTCTTGTCCATATTGAATAATTCTGCATATTTCATCAGCTGTTCGGTAGCTCTGCTGTCAGAAAAAATACCGTCTGCATTCTGTCCCAGTCGGTAAGCAGTTTCACTCATAAAGATATTACAGGAATTGGTAATACCACCAGTCACGGAAAGCAGTCCATGGCCGGGTTTATACCAGCAATCCAGATCGGAAGCCTGGATTTTGTCGAAAGTACCGTTACAGTTGATGTAAGTATTATCATCAATTACACCCTCACAGAGCCCCGCAATAGCCGTGATCGGCTTAAAAGTGGAACCGGGAGCTGTTCGTTCCTGTGTTGCTTTATTATAAAATGGTTTGGATAAATCCTTGCTTAGCTGGCGATAATATGCTACATCCATATTATTTGCCAGACGATTATTGTCATATCCCGGATAAGATACACAGGCCAGTGTCTCACCACTGTTCGGGTCAACAATGACGATGGAACCGGAACAGGGATCCAGAGCAAGCTGCGCAGGCGTAATCTCCAAATTAGATATTTTGGATATCATAAGATCCATGGCAGAAGTATTTCCGGAAATAAAACTTTCATATACACCATCATCTTTTGAAAGGACACCTTGATCGTAAAGTATGATGCACAGATCAGTCCCCGAAATCTCATCATCAAGAAGCATATATTTGTAAAGGGTTTTATTAAATTCCGTATCATCTTTCAGGTAGGAAGATATATAAGAAGCAAGCTCCTGATAGACTTCTGTAGAATCCAGATAGGTGTTCTTATCTGAAATCTGTGAGATATCAATCCAGTTCTGGCTGGCTGCATAGGTCAGATATTCCTGAAGGCTGATAGATTCTTCAGAAGCCCATGCTTTATAGGTTGGATCATTTTTATCAATGGCAGTTTCGGAAAGAATTCCTGTTTTACTCATCAGAAGTTCATTGACGATATAGCTTACATATCCCTGCATCTCATCACTGAGTTCAGAATAAGGAACAGGATCCACACCGGTCAGTTCATCACTGATCTGCTGGAAAACTTCTTCCTGTTTTCTTTCAAAAACTCTTTCCACGCTCTGTTCTGTTTCGCTGGCATCTTCTTCCGTAAAATGTGTAATGTCAATAATGGAATTGTTTACCAGCGCATAATATACATCGTAGATCGGAATCGGAATCGTAGATGCATCGGTATCTTCATCTGCTTCAAAGGTTTTGATATTGCGGATATTGGCAACTACAATACTGGCAATCTGCTGCTCCAGAATCTTATAGCATGCAATCTGAAGATCCTTGTCAATCGTCAGATATACATCGTTTCCCTGGGCAGGTTCTTCTCTGGATTCTTCATCAATCTCCAGAACTTTTCCCATACTGTCAACATATACTTTTTCAGATCCGTCTTTTCCCTGCAAAGTTGTTTCCATCACCTGCTCAATACCGGATTTACCAACAATAGAAGTGGTGGAATATCCGGCATCCGGATTCTCTTCTTTCAGATCGGCCAGTTCTTCTGAGGAAATCTTACCGGTGTAACCCAGGATGGAAGCAAAATAAACACTGTCGGTATAAACCCGGATGGAATCCTCTTCAATATCCACTCCCTGAAGCTCATTCTGATTTTCCAGAATCGCTGCAACAGTTTCTTCACTTACATCAGTAGCGATTGTTACCGGCATATATTTGCGGAAACTAGTGGTAAATAAAGCATAACGCACGGTTATGATCTTCAGAAGTTCCTCATTGGTGAATGATTCAGGCAGTCCGGCATCAGCAAGTTCTTTTTCTGTATAAGGTCTGTCATTATTGACGATACCGAAACGTTCTGACAAATCTTTGATTATTTTTTCGGCAGAAGCATTTGCCTCATCTGGTTTCAGTTCGTCGATTTTATTGTAGCCGTATACGTCAGCTTTAAAACGGGATAATGATACCCCTTCTACATCAAAAGCAAATCTTCCGGCTTCATCCAGAATGACATGGAAATCCTGATTGATGGTATCTCCGTGTTCTTCAATTATTTTGATGATTTTATAGATTTCACCGTTCAGTGAAAGATTTTTTCCTCTGGTGGTACTGTAGGAACCATTATCTTCCAGAGTGACAGAGTAAGAAAGCTCGTTGGATGCCAGAACATTGCCGTTTCTGTCATAAATATTTCCACGGGTACTTTTTAAGGTACGGGTTTTGGTAGTCATAATACTAAAATTATCAGCATATTCCTGTCCGTGAATGATCTGCAGAGAAAAAAGCTTCTGGATCAACACAAAGAACATAAAAAGAAAAATGATAATCAGTATCACATGTCTGGGTATGGAATTTTTCTTTAAAAATTTTTTTAATCTTTTCATCAGGGTAATCTCGGTCCCTCCCATTCACTCTCCGTAAGCCAGTGATTCAGCTTATAAAGCAGACGGTACAGGATTACGGTAATCAATACGGTATAAACCATTTCCGGAATAATAATGTGTCTGAGATAATTAAAAATACCCAGACGTCCCCTCAGCATAAACTGCAGTACATAGACTGCCAGACCGTAGGCAAGATCACTGATAGCGACCAGAACCATAGGCACTTTTACATCTTCGTCGTAAAAAACTTTATATAGGAAACCATTGAGAAATCCGATATACATATAAATCAATGCATAAAATCCTACAAGATTTCCGTAGAATATGTCAATCAACAAGCCGCAGAAAAAACCAACGAACAGTCCTTCTTTTTTCCCTCTCATGAAACCGAAAGATACTGTGAGGATCAATAACAGATTAGGGGATATGGAAGCTATGGCAAGTGACTGAAACACAGTGCTCTGCAGAATAAAAGTGATCAGTATCAACACAGCAAGAGTCACTTTCCTTTTCATTCTACTGCTCCTTCCTCCACTGCCTGCTGTTTTAGCTGTTTAATAACAAGTACTTCCTGGATATCGCTAAAATCAACAGCCGGTATAATCGTTCCGTTTTTTGTCAGGTTATTGGAATCGTCCTGGACTTCACTGATATAGCCGATCAGAATACCTTTTAGGAATTTATTACTCACAGAAGAAGTAACTACTTTATCTCCTTCCTGTACCTGATTTTCCTTGTCTGTAAGCTGAATAAAACGGATTTTCCCTTCATCCATCATTTCCAGATCGCCGGTTACCATACAGTTCTGGGAAATAGATGTGACAGAAGCACTGACATTACTGCTGTCGTCTATTATGGAACGGACAGTTGCCCAGTGTGCACCGGTGCCGGTAACGATACCGACAAGTCCGCCGTCAGCAATGACATTCATATCCGTCTCAACCCCGTCCTCGCTTCCTCTATTGATAATAAACGTGCTATACCAGTTTCCTGTATCTTTTCCGATAACCTGGGCACCAATTTTATCATATTCGGAATACTCCTGATCCAGATTATAAAGAGCCCGAAGGCGTTCTGCCTCTTCCTGGTCCTGAACCAGATTACTGTTTTTTACTTTCAGTTCTTCAACCTGTTCTTTCAGTTTTTCATTTTCTTCAGCAAGGGATTTCATGCTCTGGAATCCTTTTTTTTGATCGTTCATCCAGGTTCCTACCTGATTGATTCCGTTCTGAAACGGAACAACAACATAACCGAGAGCATTTCGTACGGGTGCAAATGAAAATCTGGATGATAAGGATAAGACGATCAGCCCGATACACAGGATGGTCATCATCGTAATCAAATGTTTCGTTTTGAGTTTATGTTTGGAATTCTTTTTCATGATAACTCCTTTACTGTCTCTTACGATTTTTGGGAGTAAATGCCCAGTGGTGCAGCGCATCATGGGTGACGATTTCCTTCAGACCGTAAACGGTACAAAGATCGTAATATTTGGATAGCAGAATCGGACACCCGATCTGCTCCGATAATACCCGGTCAATATTGGGAATCATGGTACTTCCTCCGGTAAGGTAGATTCCTTCGGCAAGAATCACTTTATGGATCTGTGGCGGAGTTCTTTCCAGGAAAGTCCTGATCTCAGCAGCAATTCCCTTTACAGAATTCAAAATAGATTCATTGATCGTTGCGGAGGTAACAACTCTTTCTCTTGGAAGACCTGAAACACAGTCCATACCGATAATCTTTCGTGCAAGTTTTTTCTCCTGCTTCAGATCCGCAAGAGACGCTTTAAGTCTTCCTGCTGTTCGCTGGCTGACAAAAAAATTATTTCTTCTTCTGATGTTTGTCAAAATATCCTGTGTGAAATGATCGCCTCCCAGAGGAATGAGCTTGCTGATGATCACACGATTATCAGCGATGACAGAAACCTCTGTGGCGGCTGCACCTATATTTACGATCATGGATCCTTTTGTTTTAATGATAGGGATTCCCAGAGCAAGCGCATCGACGATCGGACGTTCTACCAGCAATACTTTACTTTTTCGAAAGCGGCCGCTTTGTGCCACTGCGTAATAAGCCCTTTTTTCTATCTCTGTCATATCTACAGGAACGGCAAAGTAGATCACCGGATGGCGCCCTACACTGCGGCCCGTCTTTTCAAGCAGCATCTGGAGAACAATCTCGAGCTGACTGATATTTGCAATCATACCACCGGACATGGGGGAAGTCACTTCTACGTTCGTGGGGTTTTTCTCAAACATTTCATATGCTTCATCTCCCACTGCCAGGACATTTTCCTTGTTCCGTATGGCAATCATATTTCTCTCTTTTAATATTTCGTTACTTCTCTGGGAATAAATTTTGATCATGTTACTTCCCAGATCAATTCCATATACATGGTTTGTAAACATAAATGCATATCCCTTCTGTTTTGCACCTTTCAGTCTAAAATTCCTTCTTTATGAAAACTGAAATATCGCTGATCCCCTATCACGATATGGTCTAAAAGAGGAATGTCAACAAGACTGCATACTTCCCGTATCCTTTGTGTGAATAAAACATCCTCATTACTGGGGTGAGGATTACCGCTTGGATGATTATGTACCAGAATGATATAGACTGCGTGATAACGGAATGCCGCCAGTATCAAATCTCTGGGGGAAACTAAAGAGGCATTGACTGTCCCCTTTCCTATAATCTCTTCTCCTAAAAGCTGACTTTTGGTATTCAGCATCATACAGATCATCATTTCCTGTTCTTCGTGCCGCATCCGCTCCATATAATAATCTGCAATGGTATCCGGATTCTGAAAATCAAGAAGTTTTTTTGCTGATAAAACAGCGATTCTTTTTGATAATTCACCAATGCATTTGATCTGTATCGCTTTCACCTGACCGATCCCCCGGATATCCAGCAATTCCTGAAAGGATAAATGATGAATACCTAAAAGACCTTCCTCTCTTCCGGCTTCCAGTACTTTGCGTGCCAGTTCAATGGAGGAGATTCCTTTTGTCCCGGAACGAAGAATCACCGCCAGTAATTCACTGTCAGATAAAGCTTCCGGTCCCCGAAGCAGACATTTCTCATAAGGACGTTCATCGGTTGGTATTTCTTTGATGGAATGAGTATTGTTCATATTGCCCTCCTTACTGTCTCTTCAGGCAGAGAGCAAAAAAACCCCATAATCCGGTTAACATTCTAGCATAAAATCATTGTAAAGTATACCGTAATCAGGTGAAATTCACATATTTTTTACAGATTGCCTCTGCTACACGAAGTCCGTCCATGGCTGCAGAGGTGATTCCTCCCGCATATCCGGCCCCTTCTCCGCAGGGGTAAATACCTTCAATATTAGAAAGATAATCTTCGTTTCTTGGAATTCTTACGGGGGAAGAAGTCCTGCTCTCCACGCCGGAAAGAAGAGCATCCGGACGATTAAACCCTTTGATTTTGCTTCCGCAGGCTGAAATCCCTTCACTTAGTGAATGGTGAAGAAATGGCGGAAAAATCCCGGCAAGGTTTCCAAAAGCATACTCTCCCTTCATACAGGGAGTAAAGTCTCC
This sequence comes from Lachnospiraceae bacterium, assembly GCA_004556655.1. Taxonomy (GTDB): domain Bacteria; phylum Bacillota; class Clostridia; order Lachnospirales; family Lachnospiraceae; genus Oliverpabstia. The sequence goes on from SFGF01000058.1 coordinate 12,355, forward strand.
GAAAGAGTTACTTGTCTTTCCGGCACAAAAATCTTCAAATGTCTGGACTGGTATTTTACCGTCACATAACTTGAAAGCAGCCTTTTCCAGATATCTTTGAAAATACATACCAGCAAGTGGATTTTCATGGATCCTGTCAGCCTCTGCACTCTTTATCCCGCTTAAATAATTGAATGCATAGTCTGTATAGTCGGATGGACTTACAGTAACGATCATGGCACTGTTGGCATTTTTACTGTCTCTGGCATGATAACTCATACCATTTACCGCAAGAAAACCTTCTTCGGAAGAAGCATTCACCACATAACCGCCGGGGCACATACAGAAAGAATAGATTCCTCTTCCGTTAGGAAGCTGATGAGTCAGTTTATAATTTGCTGCTCCCAATTCATCTACTTTCGAAAGACCGTACTGACTTAGATTGATCATCTCCTGTGGATGTTCAATGCGCACTCCCACGGCAAAGGATTTGGCTTCCATAGCGATTCCTCGTTTTTTCATCATCTCGAAAGTATCTCTGGCACTGTGACCAATGGCTGGAACAAGTACCTGTACTTCCATCCAATCCTCATGATTTATTTCAATTTTCTTTATCGAATTATTTTCGATGAAAAGATCGGTAACCTGGCTATTAAAATAAAAAGTCCCGCCCATATCCTCAATCTGCCTGCGCAGGTTTGTAATTATCGTGATTAAGAGATCTGTTCCCAGATGTGGTTTATGATCGTATAAAATCTGTTCCGGGGCACCACATTCCACAAAAAGTTCCAATACTTTTCTGTTTCTTCCGGAAGGATCTTTTACAGAGGTGTTAAGTTTGCCGTCAGAAAATGTTCCGGCGCCTCCTTCACCGAACTGTACATTGCTGTTGGGATTAAGCGGTTTACCGTTCCAGAAAGCATCCACCTGTTTTTTACGGTCTGCTGCTTTCTCTCCTCTTTCCAGAACCACAGGTTTGTAACCTGTTTTTGCCAGAAGCCATGCACAGAAAAGTCCGGCGGGTCCACTTCCTATGATAACAGGACGACAGGAAAGTTTTTCTGTTCCTCTGACAGGAAGAACGTATTTTTGTGGATTGATTAACATAAGATTTTTATCGTTAACTTTGCGCAGTCGATTGGCTATTTTTCTTTCTTTTCCAGTTTCTACTTCGACGGTATATACAAATCTTAAATCCGGTTTTTTGCGGGCATCCACCGAACGGCGGATAATTGTCCAGGAAATAATGTCTTCCGGATGAATTTTTAATTGTTGACAGATTTTTTCCACAAGCATCGATGGATCGTGGTGAATGGGAAGTTTTATCTGTGATATACGAATCATATACTACTCCTTTTTTCAATATCAGGGTAAAAATTATGCATATCAATTATTCTGCGGCTGCTTTTCCTGCCACTGCACCGCTTGACCAGGCCCACTGCAGATTATATCCTCCACAGGGTCCGTCAACATCGACAACCTCTCCGGCAAAGTAAATACCGGGACAGATTTGAGACTGAAGCTGATTGGAAAGCTGGCGGACATCTACACCACCGGAACAGACTTGTGCATGGGACATAGAATAAGCATCCTTAACAGGTACAGTCCAGTCTTTGATGTTTTTGGCTGTCTTTTCAAGATCGTTCTTTTTGTCAGTCAGCACAGGGATTATTTTACCGGGAAGAATTCCAATCAACAATTCCGGAAGACTTTTATAAGGACAGTCTTCTTTCCTCTTTGTTAAAAAAGCGATCAGTCCTTCTGTTGTAAAATCAGGCATCAGATCCAGATGGAAATTGACACAGCATCCTTCTCTGACTGCTCTTACGGCATATCGACTCAGCTGAAAGACTGCAATACCGGAAATTCCGTAGTCTGTAAATAATATTTCTCCTCGCTCTTCTTTAAAGACAGAACCCTCAATCTCCAGGCGAAGTATCCCATCCATCCGGACACCTGCCCATTTGGAAAAATAATTTCCCTTTCCTTTTATGGCAGTCAGTGCAGGCATGGGTTCAATCACATGGTGTCCCAGTTTTCTGGCAAGTTCATATCCACTGCTGCAGCTTCCCTCAACCTGGGAGGCGCAACTTCCGCAGCAGATGATCACACGGTCGCAGTTATATTTCCATGTTTTCGTGATTACGCAGTATCCGTCGATGGTTTTTTGAACATCTATAACTTCTTCCCGAGTTTTTATTTTTACTTTCCGATAGCGTGCTTCCATCTCAAGAACCTGAGCTACACTTGAAGCCTGTTCACTGAAAGGGTACATCCAACCATTTTTATTTTTGGTGTAGATACCCAATTCAGAGAAGAAACGAATCGTATCTGATAATGGAAATTGCCGGATGATTTCCCAGGGAAAATCTTTTTTTGAGCTTCGGTAAAAAGAAGGTCCTTGATCGGTATTTGTGAGGTTGCATTTCCCATTTCCGGTAGCAAGAATTTTTTTACCTGTTTTATCATTATGTTCCAGTATGGTGACAGATGCTCCGCATCTGGCTGCCCAGATGGCACTCATCAGTCCCGAAGCTCCGCCACCGACGACCACAATTTTTTTCATGGCAGTTCAACCAATCCTTTTTCATATAATTTTTGCAGGCTCATCATAATTCCCAGTTTTGCATGTTCCCAGGTAAGTCCACCCTGGAAATACACAGCATATGGAGGCTTAATCGGACCGTCAGCACTCAATTCAATAGAGGAGCCTTGTACAAAGGCGCCGGCAGCCATGATCACATCACTGTCATAGCCGGGCATAGCCCAGGGCTCCGGGTCTACATAACTGTCAATGGGTGCGGCAGCCTGAATTCCTTTACAGAAAGCGATAACTCTTTCAGCAGAACCCAGAGTCACTGCCTGAATGATGTCGTGACGGCTTTCTGTTCCGTTGGGCACTACTGGAAATCCCAATTTTTCATAAATATTAGCTGCGAAGATCGCACCTTTCAGTGCGGCAGCAGTCACAGTAGGTGCAAGGAAAAATCCTTGATAGAACTGTAGATTGACACCGAGAGTAGCACCTACCTCTTTTCCAAGTCCCGGTGAAGTAAGACGATAAGCGGCATTTTCAACATATTGTTTTTTACCGACAAGATATCCTCCGATAGGAGCAAGCCCGCCACCCGGATTCTTGATCAGGGAGCCAACCATAAGATCTGCGCCCACATCCGTCGGTTCAATGGTTTCCACAAATTCTCCATAGCAGTTATCTACCATACAGATTACATCCGGTTTTATTTCTTTGACGAAAGCTATCAACTCACCGATTCTTGCAACAGAAAGGGTTGGTCGTGTCTGATATCCCTTAGAACGCTGAATTGTGATCAGTTTTGTCTTTTCATTGATGGCTTTTTTGATATTTTCATAGTCAAAGGAACCGTCTTCCAGAAGATCTACCTGCCGGTAAGTAATACCATATTCGGCAAGGGAACCGTTAGAAGGACGGATACCGATTACCTCTTCCAGGGTATCGTATGGTTTGCCTACAGGTGAAAGCAGTTCGTCTCCCGGACGGAGATTTCCGGATAAAGCAACGGCAAGCGCATGAGTCCCGCAGGCAATCTGAGGACGTACAAGTGCAGATTCTGTATGAAAGGTTTCCGCATAGATCTCTTCCAGAGTGTCCCGTCCGATATCATTGTATCCGTAACCGCTGGAAGAATACAGGCAGGCTTCACTGGCTCTGCATTTCTGCATAGCATGCACTACCTTCAGCTGATTATATTCGGCCACTTCATTGATCGTATCAAAACGTTCCTTCAGATTTTCTGCAATTTCCTGTCCAAATGTAAAAACTTTATCATCAATACCCATGGTTTGGTACATTTCTTTTGTCATAATAGTATTCATTGATTTCCCTCTTTCTATCTTAATCCTGCGGGAGGATGGATTTGCTTCTCAGTGACTGAAGCATACCTTCCAGGATCTTATTTTCATCGTAATCATAATCCGGTTTATGAAACCATTCCACATTTCGTTCCCGCTTAAACCAGGTAATCTGTCGTTTGGCAAAATGGCAGGTATCTCTTTTCAATATATAGACAGCTTCTTCAAGACTCCAGGTTCCATCCAGATAAGATAGGATTTCTTTATATCCCAGACCTTGCATGGAAACCATTCCTTTATGATATCCCATTTGCTGTAAACGTTTTACTTCGTCCACAAGCCCCTCTCGGAGCATTTCATCGATTCTGGCATCGATACGCTCATATAGACGGCTGCGCTCATCATTCAGGACAAAATATGCGAGGTTATACGGAGATTCCTTTTGGCGCTGCTGCTGATTGTGAAGAGAGATAGGTTCTCCCGTTTGCTGATAATATTCCAGTGCCCGGATTACACGCTTCGTATTGTTAGCGTGAATCGCAAGTGCAGATTCCGGATCTACTTCAAAAAGCATACGGTGAAGCACCTCGGGTCCCTGTTCTTTTGCTTTTTTTTCCAACTCTTTTCGATAACTGTTATCTTCCCCGCATTCTGTAAAATCAATATCACCGGTGACTGCCTGAATATAAAATCCGGTTCCTCCCACAAGGATCGGAATCCGGTTTCGAGCATAGATATCTTCCATGGCTTCTTTTGCCATTTTCTGGAATCTTACCACATTGAATTCTTCATCCGGATCCAGACAGTCCACCAGATGATGGGGAATTTCTTCCATTTCCTCCGGCCGGATCTTGGCGGAACCAATATCCATATAACGGTATACCTGCATAGAATCAGCAGAGATGATCTCTCCGTTTACTGCCCGTGCCAGTTTGATGGATAGCTTTGTTTTTCCGACCGCAGTCGGACCTGTAAGTATGATCAAAGGTTTTTTCAATAATATTCACCTACACAATTCGTTTGAATTTTTTCTCCAGTTCATATTTTGTCATGGATATGATGGTCGGACGTCCATGAGGGCAGTTATACGGATTATCCAGCGTCAGCAGTTCATCGATGAGAGCAATCGCTTCTTGTGAGGATAACTTCTGATTTCCTTTTACCGCCGCTTTACAGGCCATCGTTGCCATCCGATCGGAAAGTACGTCCGGCGCTTTTGCTATGGGTGTTTCCTCCAGTTGATCCAGTATTTCAATAAAGAAATCTTCCTGTGTGAGACCATATAGATTCTGCGGAACAGCACGAATACTATACTCCTGACCGCCAAAAACTTCAATTTCAAATCCAAGAGAAGTAAACACATGCATATAGGTGTTCAGCTTGTCACATTCCTGAAGATTCAGTGAAATAATCAGGGGCGGACTCAAAAGCTGGGAAGTTACTTTTCGATTTTTCATTTCCTTTACAATACGTTCATACAGCACTTTTTCATGAGCTGCATGTTGGTCGATAATGTACAGTTTATCTTCCATCTGAACCAGCCAGTAAGTGTCAAACACCTGTCCAATGATTTTATGGTGCTTTTTTGCATCCGGTGACAATAAAATGCCATCGAACAATTCCATCTGTTCCGGCTTCTGTTCCGTTTTTTTCTGTGGGGCCTCATTTATAACAGGAACTTTTTCCTGTGGAGTGTTATCTTTTTTTGCACTTTTATGATATACAGGAGTTTCCCGTATCGGTGCTTTGGGGATTGGAGTTTCCTGTACCGGGATTTTCTGTGTTTGTTCCAGAATACGTCGTTTATTTTCAAAGGGTTCCGGAGTATGGATCGGCTGTCTGGGTTTATTAGGTAAATTATCTTTTTCTGATGTTTGATCCGGTTCTTTTATGGTAACTTCGGGAATCAGTTCCCGGTGTGACAATCCGTCAAGGACAGCCTGGTATACATTTTTATATACCTGTTCCTGATGGGAAAAACGCACTTCCATCTTGGTCGGATGAACGTTAATATCCACATCTTCTCCATTGATTGTAAGATACAATGAAGTGAACGGATATTTATGCTGCATCATAAAGGTATGATAGGCGTCTTCTATGGCTTTCATAATAATCTTGCTTTTTACATACCGTCCGTTTACATAGTAATTTTCAAAATTTCGATTGCCTCTGGAAATAACAGGCTTTCCGATAAAGCCATGAATCTGAAAATCACCGGATGCATCAGAAGTATGGATTTCAATCAATTCTTTTGTAATATCCCTTCCATAGATCTGGTAGATTACTTCTTTCAGATTGTTATTTCCGGAAGTATGTAATTTTGTCTGGCCGTTTTGCATATATTTAAAAGAAATATGAGGATGAGACAAAGCCAGTTGTTCAATGAAACTGCTGATATAGCCGGCTTCTGTGGTGGGGGTTTTCAGAAATTTAGCTCTGGCCGGCGTATTATAAAACAGATTTCGGATTAAAAATGTAGTGCCGTCCGGCGCACCGATTTCTTCCATTCCCTTTTCCTGCCCACCTTCGATGAGATAACGGACACCGATCAGCTGTTCATGCGGTTTTGTGATCAGCTCTACCTGTGAGACAGCGGCTATACTGGACAAAGCTTCTCCACGAAATCCAAGGGAAGAAATACGAAGCAGGTCATCTACACCCTGTATTTTACTGGTGGCATGCCGTAAAAAGGCAAGCGGTACCTGTTCTTTTTCAATACCGGAACCATTGTCTGTGATTCTGATAAAGGAAATTCCGCCTTCTTTGATTTCAACGGTGACAGCACTGGCACCGGCATCTATGGCATTTTCCACAAGCTCCTTTACCACAGATGCGGGACGTTCTACTACCTCACCCGCTGCGATTTTATCAATGGTATTTTGATCAAGAACGGAAATTTGTCTCTTCATAGTTCCTCCTGTTTCCTGTTGGTCATTTCTTTCTGGTTATTCATCCCTGCCAGCGGTTTTTCAATTTGTTCTGAAGACGATATAAAGTATTCAGGGCATCCACAGGTGTCAGATTTGAGATATCAATGGATTGCAGTTCCTCCAGAATATCCTGATCTTTTACTGTGTCAAACAGGGAAATTTGTTCCAGATCCACTTCATCATAATGAACCTGTTTGGGTTTTGTCTTTTTATGGCTTTGTGCCATATCTTTAATGGCACCTGTGATATCCGCACTGACCAGTTCTTCTACCAGTTCTTTTGCCCGGTCAATCACACTGTCCGGAACACCGGCCAGTTTGGCAACCTGGATACCATAGCTCTTATCTGCACCGCCTTTTACGATTTTTCGGAGAAAAACAATATCATCACCTTTTTCCTTTACAGCAATACAGTAGTTATTGACGCCCGGAATTTTTCCTTCCAGCTCTGTAAGTTCATGATAATGGGTAGCGAAGAGTGTCTTGGCACCCAGAAGTTTGGTGCTGCTGATATGCTCGATCACTGCCCAAGCAATCGAAAGCCCGTCAAAAGTACTGGTTCCTCTTCCAATCTCATCAAGAATCAGAAGACTTTTTGATGTGGCATTTCGCAGAATGTTGGCGACTTCTGTCATCTCCACCATAAAAGTACTCTGTCCGCTTGCCAGATCATCGGAAGCACCTACACGGGTAAAAATTCTGTCCACTACTCCGATTTTGGCCTTATCAGCAGGTACAAAAGAACCAATCTGTGCCATCAGAACGATCAGTGCAGTCTGCCGCATATAAGTTGATTTACCGGCCATATTAGGACCTGTGATAATTGAAACTCTCTTTGCACCGTTATCCAGATAAGTATCGTTGGAAATGAACATATCATTGCTGATCATTTTTTCAACTACCGGATGGCGGCCACCTTTAATATCGATAATTCCTTTCGTGTTCACTACGGGACGTACGTAATTATTTCTCTGTGCTACCACAGACAGAGCAGCAAATACATCAAGAAGAGCGACTGCTTTGGCTGTCTGCTGGATTCGTGGAATCTCAAGGGCAATTTTGTCACGAATCTCACAGAACAAATCATATTCCAGTGCATACAGTTTATCTTCCGCACCGAGGATCATATCTTCCAGCTCTTTAAGCTTTGGTGTGATATAGCGTTCTGCGTTGGTGAGTGTCTGTTTTCTCATATAATAATCCGGAACCAGATCTTTAAAGCTGTTGGTAACTTCCAGATAATATCCGAATACTTTGTTGTATTTGATTCGGAGGTTTCGGATTCCTGTTTTTTCTTTTTCTTCTGCTTCCAGCTGAGCCAGCCAAGTCTTCCCTTCCGTCTTGGAACTGCGGTATTTGTCTACCTGCTCATTGTAACCGTCTTTTATAATTCCGCCCTCTTTTACCGTCAGCGGAGGATCTTCTCCGATGGAAGCATCAATCAGGGAGAAAATGTCTTCCAATCCATCCAGCTGCTCATTAATGTGAACTAACAAAGGACTGGTAAAATTATTCAAAAGATTTTTAATATGTGGAAGCATTTCCAGAGAGGTCTTAAATGCGATAAGATCTCTGGGATTGGCAGATCGGTAGCTGATCCGGCTTACCAGTCGTTCCAGGTCATATACCGGATTCAGATATTCACGAATTTCTTCCCGAAGCATAGCCTGGAGATTCATTTCTGTGATGGCATCCAGACGCTCGTTGATCTCATCCGCATCGATCAGGGGTTGTTCCACAAAACTTCTGAGCATACGGGCACCCATGGCTGTTTTTGTCTTATCAAGCACCCATAAAAGGGAGCCACGCTTTTGCTTTTCTCTTAATGTTTCTACCAGTTCCAGATTCCGGCGGCTGGAACTGTCAATGACCATATATTTTTCTGTTGTATAAGGTGTAATCTTGTTCATATGAACAAGAGCATTTTTCTGAGTTTCCAGAAGATAGCGGAACATGGCTCCTGCTGCTATGATACCGATATCATAATCCTTCAGTCCCAGTCCTTCCAGAGAAGACACTTTAAAATGCTCCTGCAGGGTCTGGTGACACAGCTCGTCTCCAAAATACCAGGAATCCAGAGCAGAAACTGAAATATGAAGCCGATGTCTCAGATCTTCTATATCAATTCCGCTCATAAAAAAGGCGTCATTGCATATGATCTCCGCAGGTGAGAACTTATTGATTTCATCCAGAAGTTTCCTTTCCTTGTCCACTTCCGTCACATAGCAGTCGCCCGTGGTGATATCCGCTGCGGAAATACCATATCTGTCAGACATACATACAACGGACATCAGGTAATTATTTTTTCCTTCATCCAGCTCCTGTGTATTCAGATTTGTACCCGGAGTTACGACGCGGATCACTTCTCTCTTTACCATGCCTTTTGCCTGACGGGGATCTTCCATCTGTTCACAGATGGCTACTTTATATCCTTTTTCAATCAGACGGTTAATATAAGTTTCTGCTGCATGATAAGGAACTCCGCACATGGGAGCACGTTCTTCCAGTCCACAGTCTTTTCCTGTCAGAGTCAACTCCAGTTCTCTGGAAACAGTAACTGCATCCTCAAAGAACATTTCATAGAAATCGCCCAGACGATAGAATAATATACAGTCTTTATATTCATTTTTAGTCTGCACATAGTGCTGCATCATTGGTGATAAATTTGCCAAACTTTTGTCCTTCCTCTCTTATATGGCAGTTCCCATATAATAAAATCCTTTGCAGACATCCAGCCGTACCTGACAGAAAGTACCAATCATTGAGGCATCTCCCGGAAAATGTACCAGAAGATTATTACTCATTCTTCCGGTTACAAGTGTTTCATCCTGTTCATTGATTCCTTCTATCAGAACTTCCTGAACGGTTCCTTCAAACCTTCCTGACATTTCTTTGGAAATTTGCTGTACTTCTTCCAGCAGACGGTCAAAACGGTCTTTTACAACGTCTTCCGGCACCTGATTTTCCATGGCGGCTGCCGGAGTGCCTGTCCGTTTGGAATAAATAAATGTAAATGCACTGTCATAGCGCACTTTTCTTACAACGTCCAGAGTCTCCTGAAAATCCTCTTCGGTCTCACCCGGAAAACCTACGATAATGTCAGTGGTCAAAGAAATATCCGGTACAGCCTTACGAATTTTATCAACCAGTTCCAGATAGCTTTCCTTCGTATAACGTCGGTTCATTACTTTCAGGATTCTGCTGCTTCCTGACTGAAGGGGCAGATGAAGATGTCCGCAGATTTTCTGGCTCTTGGCCATCACCTGAATCAGATCATCGGAAAGATCTTTCGGATGAGAAGTCATAAAACGGATGCGCTTCAGTCCTTCGATCTGTTCAATCTGTTCCAGAAGCTGTGCAAAGCTTATCGGGTGCTCCAGATTTTTTCCGTAGGAGTTCACATTCTGTCCCAGAAGCATTACTTCTACCACCCCATCTTTTGTGAGATTTCGGATTTCTTCAATAATATCCTCCGGATTACGACTTCGCTCTCGGCCACGAACATAAGGAACAATACAGTAGCTGCAGAAATTGTTGCATCCGAACATAATGTTCACCCCGGATTTGAAAGAATACTTACGGTCAACCGGAAGGTTCTCCACAATCTGTGTTGTATCTTTCCAGATATCAATAATCATTCTGTCAGAATCCATAGCACGGCAGAGAAGCTCACCGAACTTGAAAATATTGTGAGTGCCAAAGATAAGATTGACAAAACGATAGCTTTTTTTCAGTTTTTCTACCACATGTGGCTCCTGCATCATACAGCCGCAGAGAGCAATCATCATGTGAGGTTTTTTCTTTTTCATGCTTCCGAGATATCCAAGACGGCCATATACGCGCTGATTGGCATTTTCTCTGACCGTACAGGTATTGTAGATGACAAAATCAGCGTCTTCCTCGCTGACAGTTTTGATATAACCGATATTTTCAAGAACCCCTTCCAGTTTTTCGGAATCTCTGGCGTTCATCTGGCAACCGAAGGTGGTCACACAAAAGGTCAGCGGTCGTCCCAGTTCCTTCTCTTTTTGCTTCAGTTTTTCTCTTGCCTGATTCATAAAGAAATACTGACGTTCTGATTCGGAAAGGCCTGTGGGCGGTTCCTGTACAAATGTATATTGATCCATGATTTCTCCTTTTATCTGTAATTTGCATTTTACACCACAATGCATTATACCAATCTGGTGTTTAGGTTTCAAGTTTTATTGATAATTTCCAAAGGCATCATTCGAATCTCCTGATATGTACGTTCCCAATGCTCCGGATCCGGAGAGAAGGCTGTGTTATTTTTAAGAGTCTCCACAAGGAGAGCAGGTTTTCCGAGAAGCTGTGAATAATAGTTCACAGGGCTTCCTCCATAATTGGCAGTATCCGATCCTCCCTCCCACTTTTCAAGACTGTAATCTGAGATTTTTTGCATAGATCTTGCAAGCTTATGATTTCTTTTGTTATAGGAAAAAGGCATCGACTGTCGGTAATAACAAATAATTCTCCCTCTGGAATGAAAATCCAGATAGCCGATGGTTTCATATTCATCAAAAAGTTTCATAAGTGCCTGAGTTTCCTGTTCGCTTGCCGGATATTCTCCTAACTGTTGATGTTCATAAGATCTGCCCGGAAAATTACAGTTTAGATCAACGCCTCTTGCATTGTATTTCCACAGTGCGCTGTCGATTCCGCGCATTTTGCACATCTGACGTAAAATTGGATTCCTGATACATGAAAATCCCTGAAGAACGATTTCATATCCATCCGGATTCAAAAGGGGCAGGATAATAACGGAACAGCGGTTTAATAGCTCTCTGACCGGATAGTTTGAGATGGTTGTATGATCTGCATAGGATCTACAGTACTCTTCTGCCATCTTTGTCAGAATACCGGGATTTACAGACTCTTGTCCATGAATGCCGGCTGTGAGCACCAGGGATTCCAATCCAAGTCCGATGCGGATCATGGATATAGGTCGCCCGTCATGACTGCTGCCAATTACTCTGAAAATAACAAAATCGGTATATTTTTCAGCAAGCATTTTCAGGCTTTGGCTGATTTCTTCACTGGTATGGGTCTGATTTAGTATCATATAATTCTTCCTCCTGTCTGCATCACCAAATGAGTTATCTGATAAAAAGGATGAGACTACAAAGTTCTCTGCACTAGTATATGCATAAAAAGGAAAGAATAGTACCGTAAGAACAAAGAGGAAAAGCATCATATCAGAAGTATACCATGTAGAAATGGTGGCTTTCCAATATGATGCTTCAAAAGAACGTTATGGACGAATCTGTCCATTTCCGTAAATGATATATTTCGTTGTGGTAAGGGCAAGAAGTCCCATCGGTCCTCTTGCATGTAATTTTTGGGTACTGATACCGATTTCTGCTCCGTATCCGAATTCAAATCCATCGGTAAAACGTGTGGAAGCATTCACATAGACACAGGCTGCATCCACTTCATCGAGAAATTTCTGAGCATGAGAATAATTCTCTGTAATGATTGCCTCGGAGTGTCCGGTGTTATATCTGTTGATATGAGAGATTGCTTCCTCCACGGAATCTACAACTTTCATGGAAATAATATAATCAAGATACTCTTTTCCCCAATCCTCTTCGGAGGCCGGTATGCCTTGCGGAATCAGAGAAAGAACCTCCTGATCTCCACGAATTTCTACCTGTTTTTCTTTCAGCTTATCTCCCAGACGCGGCAGCAGC
>SFGF01000151.1 GCA_004556655.1 Lachnospiraceae bacterium
TTCATAAGACTGCCATTCTATATCTCTCAAAAATTTGACAGATTGGCACTTTTGAAAGCTATTTGCATTTTAAAATAGCAGTTTGCGGAAACTCAAGATATTTTGAATCTGTGGGGGAAATCCGGCGAAATGCCGTGTGAAATTATTCGATAATTTGACATTACAGGAAATACGCCGGACTGTCAAGAAGTTTTCCTGCAATCCGACGTATCTTACCTAAAAACTTGTTACTGTTCACTCCGTGACCAGCAACTAAGACTCTTCTGCATTTATTTCCATTTTTACAGAAATCCGTTAACTCATGGAATCTCTTGTAACAATACTTCTTACATGAGCGATTTCTTCCGGAGTAGCCGGCGCTGCCGGTACATAGTACTGTTTCTCACGGGCAATCTGATATATTTCTTCCTGGGACATCTCACACTGACTTCTCATCTGTTTTAATGTCTCTTTCAACTGTTTGTTTCCAGTCTGCGGAATCATTTCCCCGTAATGCATCAATTCACCATTAATACTGGTCAAAGTGTCATTTACCATTGCTTTTTCATTCATGATTATCCCCTCCTACTGTAAAAATTGAAGTAGCTGCTGTTTTGACTGCAATGCGCTCTGCGCAGATTTCTGAAAAAACTGCTGCACCTTTGGATCTGTGGCAGTCTTCGCATATTCCTGCATTTTACAATGATTGGTTTCGCATCCTACAATCAGATGACGGAGATTCTGAATGTCCAGCTCTGTTAAATTTGTCATATTATTTCCTCCTGTAATCTTTTTTACTCTGTTAGTATTACTATCAGAAGGAAAAATATACATATTGTTAAAATCCTGCCAGCCAGTTATACATTTCTTCGTACTGTTTTGCAGAATTATTCCAGGAATAATCTTTCGCCATTGCCCGGTCTATGATCTTATTCCATTCACGTTTCCGATCATAATACACCTGCTCAGCATAACGAATAGTTCCCAGCATCTCGTGTGCATTATAATTAGTAAAGCTAAATCCGGTTCCGGTTCCTTCGAACTCATTGTACGGCTGAACCGTATCTTTCAGACCACCGGTTTCACGTACAATCGGAACAGTACCATAGCGCAGGCTCATCAACTGACTCAAACCACATGGTTCAAAAAGCGATGGCATCAAAAATGCATCCGAAGCTGCATAAATTTTATGTGACAGTGCCTCTGAATAATAAATATTGGCAGATACTTTTTTATCATATTTCCATGCAAAATGACGGAACATATTTTCGTATTTTTCTTCTCCGGTTCCAAGAACAACTAACTGGATGCCATCCTGACAAAGTTCATCCATCACATACGCAATCAGATCAAATCCTTTCTGATCTGTCAGACGGGAAACGATACCAAGCATCATTGTCTTCGGATTTACTTCCAGTCCAAGTTCTTCCTGCAGTGCCAGTTTGTTCTTTACTTTTTCTTTCCGGAATGTTTTTGCATTGTAATTCTTTGCGATCATGGTATCCGTCTCAGGATTGTATTCACCATAATCAATACCATTTACAATACCTCTCAGGCTGTTGCTTCTTGCACACATGAGACCGTCAAGTCCTTCCCCGTAGAACGGAGTTTTAATCTCTTCTGCATATGTGTTACTTACAGTAGTAATGGCATCGGCATACACCAACCCACCTTTCAGGTAGTTCGCATCTTTGTTTGATTCCAGCTTATCCGGTGTAAAGAAATAATCTGATAAGCCGGTAATATTTTTAATCGTTTTTATATCATATACACCCTGGAACTTCAGGTTATGTATTGTCATAATAGATTTAATTCCACGGTAAAAATCACTTCCCTGAAAGCGTTCTTTCAAATATACCGGAATTAAACCTGTCTGCCAGTCGTGACAGTGAATAATATCAGGTCTGAAATCAATCACCGGAAGGATTGACAACGCTGCTTTTGAGAAAAATGCAAATTTCTCAAGATCAGCCGGCATACCATAATATGGTTTATCCCCGCTGAAATGCTCTTCATTGTCAATAAAATAAAATTTAATACCGTCGTATTCTGTCTCAAAAATTCCTACATACTGCTGTCTCCAGTTCAAGTCAAGATAGAAATGAGTAATATAGCGCAGCTGTTCTTTAAATTGTGGCTTCATGCAGGCATACTTTGGAATAACCACCCGCACATCAAAATATTCTTTTGGAAAGCACTTTGGCAAAGACCCTACAACGTCTGCCAAACCGCCTGTTTTTATAAACGGTACTGCTTCCGATGCAACATATAACACCTTTTTCATGCGTATAAACCTCCCTGATTGTTTCTGAAAAAATTCTAACATTGATTATACCGCAATTTGTCCAAAAAGGAAAGTGCTATATCGTTTTCTTTATGCATTTTTATACTCCAAACGTATTTTATCAGCAATCAATGCAATAAATTCTGAATTTGTCGGTTTGCCTTTCCCGGTGCTTACAGTGTACCCAAATAACTCATCAATCGTGTCCATCTTTCCCCTGCTCCAGGCCACCTCAATCGCATGACGAATCGCTCTTTCTACCCTGCTTGGTGTGGTCTGGTGCTTTTTGGCAATTGTCGGATACAGAATTTTTGTAATGGAATTCAGCATTTCCATATCCTCCACAGACATAATGATCGCGTCTCTCAGATATTGATATCCTTTAATATGGGCAGGCACCCCGATCTCATGGATAATATCCGTAACATCCATTTCCAGATTTCTCACAGGTACCTCTCTGATCTGTTCCGAATTCCCATTTCTTCGTATTTCTCTGTTTTTTCCAATACCTGCATTTTTAAAATGTTTGATTCTGTTTAAAATCATTTCATTATCAAAAGGTTTCATGATGTAATAACATGCACCCAGATTAAACGCATCTTCCGTGATCCTCTCTTGTCCGACAGCGGAAATAACAATAAAAGCAGGATGTTTTTTCATGCTGCTGTCCTGATTTACTTTTTCCATAACCGTCAGTCCATCCACCTTTGGCATAATGATATCCAGAAGTACAACATCAGGCTCTTTTTCCTTTATGATTTCATAAATGTCTTTTCCATTGTCTGCCTGACCTACCAGCTCCAATTCATTGTCATCCTTAATCAATGTACCCAGAAGATTCACCATGCGCTCATTATCATCAGCTATAGCTATATTCAATTTTTCCATTTTCGCTCCTCCATTCAACTATATTTCTACTTTCGTCGTTTGGAAATAGCGGGCCCTCTCACAGATTTTCTGTGTTCCAAATGATAATTGTATTATAAATTTAAACATTTTCCAAATCAAGGCATCTTTCCGTAAATTGTGTATTTTCGTTTGACAATTTATGAGAGGGAAACCGAAATTTTGAGTGGTTCCAACAATATTCATGTATATATTCCAAAAATTAACAATATTTTAAGGCTTTTAATCTTATCTTATATTTTTCCCGATTAGTTTATACAATGTGACATGCTCCCACCACTTAACTTCGTTTGAAGTGGGGGCTTCTTACTCAATGCCTCTAATGGGGCAAGTATCAATAAGCTATCCCCGCCTGCCCGGCGGTTCGATTCTTAGCCCGGTAACGGGCATAACAACAATGCTTTGTCCAGATATGGAC
>SFGF01000152.1 GCA_004556655.1 Lachnospiraceae bacterium
ACTAAACCCTCTCGAAAAGCAGACCAATCAAATTCCGGAATGGGAATTCTAAATAGTCCGTACTCAGTCTCCCTTTCCGGATTCCAAGCTTTGACGTATGTCTCATAGTTCTCAAATAATTCAAGAAGCGGCTTATTACTATCTTCATTCATACGGACCGCCGTTCCTTCCAGAACTTGAAAGGCCGCTTTTGCTGTTGGTATCAGTTCTGCGATACGTTCCTCTTTTCCAATTAAAAGCATACCGGTTACTGTTGGAACATATTTACCTGCAACATCAGTAATAAGACGCAATGCAATATCCAATTCGTCATCCGGTAAAGAAAGCAAAGTTTTTTCACCACCCGCTCTATTCTGAATGATTCGGCGAAGTCTAACTCGCTGATTTGGATCCAAGTCATCTAGAGTAGCTCCTGCCAAAGGCTGCGCAGAATAATCAAGCATTCCCAATTCTGCAAGGCGAGATGGAATCTCATAAGAATACATCGGTATTACTTCCGGACTTCCATCAAGTTTAATACGTCTCCTCAGCATTTTTCCTGATGCAGTAGATACAACACCTCGGCTTCTTGGCACTTCAATTTTCAGAACCTCTTTACCCTCTTCAGTAAGTATTTCTGCCCTTACAGCTATGGGAGGGACAGTACTATTTGCAATCAGTGCAGTTACCCCTATGGGATCCTTATGTTTTTTATGAACTCCAGTAATTGATCCATCATCTTCGACACCCAGAAACAGAAATCCTCCAGATGTATTTGTCATTCCAACAATCTCTTCGTAAGCGCTTAAAATATAGCCGTTTGGCTGTTTGGTACCATTTTTCTGATTTTGATGAACCTCACAGTTCTTTAAAATAAAAATACCCGGCCATATTTTTATGGCCAAGGCACCTTGACAATTCACATACATTTGAAATTAATCTTCCAGAAGTTTTTGTGCTTTTTCTTCCAGAGCAGTTTTTACTTCCGGATTCCAGGGAAGATACTTTTCAAAGGCTTCTTCTGATAAGACTGTTTGGGGCAATTCTTCCAACAGATACCAGAGATAATGATACATGTTCAGTCCATTCGCTTTGGCAGTTTCTACCAGAGAGTAAATGACAGCACTGGAATCCGCACCTGCGGTAGTGTCGGAGAAGAGATAATTCTTTCTTCCCAGTGCAACGGGTTTTACCTCGATTTCGCTTAAGTTATTGCAGAAGCTACAGCGTCCGTCTTCCAGATAGGTCATCATATCAGACCTTCTGTTTTGGATGTAGGTAAGTGCTTTCTCCATTCTGGATCCTTTGACGGCGTGCTGTTTCTCGAACCACGACCAAAAGCCCTCCAGAACAGGAACTTCTTTCTCGAGGCGGGCTTCTTTTATGGATTCGTAGTCATTTTTATCCTTCTTTTTGATTTCCTTTTCCAAGTGGAAAAGCTTGTCTACATACATAGCTCCCTGTACAGCAGGCAGTGTGTAGTCCATCTTTTTTCCTTTGGGAATGGCATCCAGAAGATATCTCCTTACGTGGGACCAGCAGGTGGTTCGTTTGGCTTTCTTCAGCTTATTGTAACCACTGTATCCGTCACACATGATATATCCGGAAAAGTCATCCAGGAAGTCTGCGGCTGTTTCTCCTGCTCTGGTGGGAGAATACTTATAGAGGATAATGGGTTCCTGTCCATCTTCGCCACTCCGGAAAATCCACATATAGGACTTGCTTTCCGGTCGACGGCCTTCTTCATGAAGCACCTGGATGACGGTTTCATCTGCCATGATAAAGACCCGCTGCAGCAACAGCTTATGGAGATAATCATAGAGGGGTGAGAAAAAACGGTCTGTATTCTGAATGACCCAGTTGGCAAGTGTTGCTCTGGTGATATTTACACCGTATTGCTTAAAATCTCTTTCAATACGGTAAAGCGGCATCGCATTGACATACTTCTGGTACATCACCCAGGCAACAGTAGAAGCAGAGGCCATGCCGTGGAGCATATGAGCCCTTCCATCCTTTCCCTGCACGATGACGGGTGTTTTCAGGTTCGGAGAACATTTCGGGCACTTATAGTTCTTACTGTAATACTCAACCACCTTAAAGGACGCAGGTTTGAACTTCAGCTCCCTGCGTACAAAGGTTTCACCGATCTCTAAAAGTGGTGACTCACAATCCGGACAGAAGCGTTCTCCTTCCGGAACATCCAGATACTTTTTTTCTACAGGAAGGCCTGCATAACGGTCCTTGTCGGCAGAACGACCTTTTTTAACTGTGAAAGTAACAGTCTTTGTTTCTTCCTGTTCTTCCTCAAGTAATGCTGTATCCTGTTCCTGCTCGGCTTCATTGAAAAGATTCAGCTGGCCATCCATATCCCATGAGTTCTTCTCGCTGGATTTCCCGAAAAGCTTTTTGGTAAGATAGTCATTTTGCTCTTTAAGAGTCTGAATCTCCTGTAGCATAGCAGCCTCTTTGGCATTGAATCCCTCTATGGTCTGCTGCAGAGAAAGGATCATCTTATTCAGTTGCATGATCATGTCGCTCTGCTCCATGAGACGGGATTCCAAAGAATTTCTGGCCACTTTTTTCACCTCAAAACATTGGTTTTAACTGTCTTTATTATACCATTTTTGAGTGATTTTTCATAGTCTAAAGTGCCAGAAAATACCGAAAATATCGTACTTCTTGGCACTAAGAAGCAGTACTGTAATCCACTTTGATCGCCTTGGGTTGTTCGATATCAAGGCCGGACATCAGCCAGTCAAACTCCTGCCAGGTAAGGTTTCTTACCTCGGATTTGTTTCTGGGCCAACGGTATCTTCCCTGTGATACGGAAAGCCTTTTATACAAAAGAGTCATTCCATCAGGCTCGCGAAGGAGTGCCTTGATGCGGTCACATTTCTTCCCGCAAAACAGATACAAAGCGCTGGAGGACACTTTCATAGAGAACTGTTCTTCTATGATGGCGCATAATCCATCCAGAGACTTTCTCATATCGGTGTACCCTGTCACAATGTAGATTTCCCTTACTCCTGAGATATCACCTAGCATCCGGCACCTCCCAAAGAAGAAAGGACTGTCTTAAGGAGTCCTGTGTCAACACCATTAAAGATACGAATGTTTATCCCGTGAACTTCGATTTCAACTGTATGTGAATTGTCAAGGTGCGTTGCAGGAATTACCTGCAAAGGTTCCGGATCCTTTCCTGTGAAAGGATTCGGTTCTATATCAATTCGTACCACATCCTGACAAGGAAGCGGATTCGAAACGATATCAATGGAACGTTCACGCTCCGGGAGCGCATAGGCCTTTTCCCGTAATCTGCGCACTGCACAGAAAAAAGAAGAAACAGGGATGGCCTGCTGCTTACACCATAAGGAATCAGACAAGCCACTTCTGCGGCATTCGTTGATGAGTTGGAACCATTCTTCGTCAGAACGGCGGGGGCTTTGAAATCTTGCCATAATAGAATCCTCCATAATCGTAGTAAAAGTGTCTAACTTGCAGAACACTTGAGTTTCGAGTCGTAGCAAAAGACTACAACACCAACTCCATTATGAAAGATTTTTGAGGATTATTCTATTCGGGCAATATTTAAGCGCTTACCACTTTTGAATTCAATATCTAAACTCTCCGCTTTAGGAATTGTACGCATTTCAACCCCTCCTATCTAATTCAAATATAGTATAACTCATTTTAACTCGTTTTTCGAGTTAGAATTAATTTTAACTCAATATTTCGAGTTGAAAAGTGAGTTACCCATTTATATAAATATATCCCATCTCCTAACAAT
>SFGF01000153.1 GCA_004556655.1 Lachnospiraceae bacterium
AGATGACTGGCTTTTCCCCGGACAGAAACCTGGCAGGCATATTTCCACCCAGTCCATTTACAATGAACTTGTACGGCAGTATGCGTCACTCGGCTGGAAAGAACGTGGCTTCAACTGCCATACACTCCGCCATTATGTAGAGTGTTTTTAAATGGTGAGTCTTTGTAAAAAACACGGCAAAATCGTGTTTTTTTATTAAAAGACTCACCATTTTATTTTTACACCAAAGTTTCAAGGAATGACATCAGATCCTCATCTGCCGTCCAATCTGTAGTTTTCTCCTCTGGAAAGATATCTTTACAGGCCTTTTCAATTGCATTTCTCTTGGTTTCTGTATCAATTCTGGCATAGATCTCAGTGGTACAACAGTCTACATGTCCCAGAAAATCGCGAATGTAAATAAGATTGATTCCTGCTCTGACCATGTGCACTGCCTTGCTATGGCGGAATACGTGGGGAGTGACATTGAAATCCACTTTAAAATCAATGTTCTCTTTTGCTTTTTCGACATACTTGTTTATTACGTAGGTAACACCCCATCTGCTCAGAGACTGTTTTTTCTGATTGATAAAAAGAGGCTGGTCACCCTTTGCGATGCCTGTTACGGGTTTATATTTCTCCAGATAGTTTTTAAGAAGTTCTGCAGTTGATGACATAATCGGAACCTGGCGGACCTTATTTCCTTTTCCGTGAAGGGTAATTATGGCCGGTGCTTCCGTCCGGACATCTTTTATTCTAAGATCCACTAATTCCTGAACTCTTGCTCCGCTGTCATAAAGAACCGACAGTATCACTTTATCTCTGAATCCGGACCACTTTTTCCCATCTGGTTGAGCCAGAAGTACTTTCATTTGCTCTTCTGAAAGATACGGAACGACCGTTTTGGTTGTTTTCTTATAAGGAATCCTTAAGATTTTTACAAATGTATCCATATATGTTGGTTCTTTCACCAGAACAAAACGGAAAAATGAGTGAAGCGACACGAGGCGCTGGTTTCGTGTTGTTATAGAGCAGTTTCTATCTGATTCCAGCCAGTCAAGAAATGCCGTTATCAGAGATTCATCTATCATGGAAAGTTTCAATTTTTCAGGCTGGATATCTTTCTTATCCTTGCAAAAAGTAAAGAAGAGCTTGAATGTTACCGCATACGATGCTATGGTATTTTTGCTTAAGTTTTTCTGCCCGGGAAGGTACACGGTAAAGAAGTTTGTTACATAATACGGGAGGTCAGTTTTCTGCATTATCTTCAAGACCCCCTTCCGGTATAATGTCAAAGCATGCTTTTTCCATCATTTCTACCATTTCCGGGTAGATTTCTGCTGTGAGTCTTAAGTAATACTGGGTTGCCCTAAAATCCGAATGCCCCATATAAGCAGACAGATACGGAAGCTTATTGCTCATGTCAGCCCCTTCTTTTGCCCATCTACGAAGATTTTCTACTGCCAGACCATGTCGGAAATCATGGATTCTAGGACCTTTGTCGTCATGAGGAATGTCTGCCAGTAAAAGGTAATCCCGAAAGTGGACATAGGCAGTGCTCTTATCCATCTTTCCCCCAGCGATGCTTGGAAACAGATATTCCTCATCAGTCAATTCTGTAAGAAAACGTTTGACATATTTATTAAGCCGCTTGTTTAAAGATGCTGATAGCGGAATGATGCGGTTGCGGTTGTTTTTTGCGCCCCGAATAAAAACAGTTCCATTTTCAGGATCATAATCCTCTTTCTTGAGATTGAGAGCCTCCGATAAACGTGCACCGGTACAACAGAGAAAGCGAAATAATTCAGGATCAACATCATTCCGATAGGAGCGTTTTGTGGTGGGATAATGATCTAGCGCATAGAAAAATCTTTGCTTTTCTTCTGTTGTATAGATATGAGGAATGTATTTACTTCTTGGTAGCTGGTAGCGGTGCCCAATCCGATAGGCTGAATATCCTCTCTTTATCATAAAATCGGCAAACTGCAGCATTACAACTTCTTTTACGTAGTGCGTTGATTTCTGTTCCCTCTTATCGTATATGAATTCTTCCAAAACGTATTTTTTCAGCTCTAAACCTGCATACCCCTGCATTGTGCAGAAACGGTCAAAATGCTGCAGGATTCGTTCCTGTTTTTCAAATTTAAATCCAGCCAGGCGGTATTGTTCCAGGAAATCATTGATAAGGGGAGAAAAATCACTTTTCCATTCATAATTCTGCATCTGCTTCATCCTCCCATTCCAATTCAAGAGAACAGTCTCTTAAATGTTCTGTATCAATGCGCAGATAATTCCCAACTGTAGTCCTTTCATCTCTATGTGCCAGTGTCTGTGAAATGACCGGAAGCTCGGTTCCGCAGAAGAGCATGTTTTGAGCAAGTGTACTTCTAAGGGTGTGTATCCCATGTGCCTCTCCAGGTTTGATTTTGATTTCTGCCTTGATCAGATATTTTCGGAGCGCCCCTGTCAGAGAAGATGTACTGCCGATTGGACCATATGGAAAATGGTGGGCAAGAAAAACATTTGTGTATTTAGACTCAGGCCTTCCGTTCTTCAGATAATCAATGATTGCCCATCCTACAGAATCCAGTAAAGGCAATTCGAGTGGTTCGCCGGTTTTCCCAGTAATGATCTTTAATGTATGTGTTTTCCAGTTAATGTCGCTAATCTTAAGATTTCGGATATCTGCGGCTCTGAGCCCGGTCTGAATACAGAGAGAAAATATAGCATAATCTCTTTTTCCACTTGGTGATTGCCGATCAACTGCATCTAGAAGTCTTTTGAGTTCATCCGGAGTCCATGTATGAGGAACATGTCCGTTTCTGGGAATACGAAGCGGTAGGATATCTTCGGCATAATCAATCTCACAAAAACCATTATCAAAAAGAAAATGAAGAAACTTTTTCAGACCATAGATCAGTGTTCCTCTATACTTTAGTTGATTATCTTTGTATTTGGACAAAAAGGAGTCTATGTAGTTCATATCTAGCAAGCTCCATTCTGTCAGTCCGTCCTCAGATGTAGAAAATATGAATTTCTGAGTTGCACTTATGATTGTTGACTTTGCATCTGCTGAAAGCTTACATTTTTCAGTTTCTGATGCAAACTCTTCATAGGCAGATGCTAATTCTGTAGGGCATGAAAAAGGTGCTTTCTTTCCTCTTGTTCTTAGGTCCAGGAAGCCGGTTTTCTGATATCTAAGAAGAATAACAAGTGCCCGGATTCTACGATTGAGGCTGTCATCAAATGTAACAGTCAGTAAAGACGGCAATCGAACCTGATTTTTGATTTCGATATACTGGAGACAGATTTCTTCTGTTACTTCATCTAGTTCATTTTTGTTAAGATACCTAAGAAAAGAGTTATAAACGCCGAGATATTCGGATTTGATAGATGATTCTGCCATTCCTTTCTCTTTCAGTCCTGTCAGAATCTTGTTGATAGTGTCTTGGATGTCATTCGTTTTGCTCATTATCGCATCCTCCTTTCGGAGAAATACTATAACAAACAAAGGATAAAATGGTGAGTGTTTTTGTTGTCCAGTTGAGAAATCCCTTAGTTTTTCGCTGTTTTCCCAAAGACTCACCATTTA
>SFGF01000154.1 GCA_004556655.1 Lachnospiraceae bacterium
GCTTTACTGTCTCTTGGCGGTATGTTAAATAACCTTGGATTGTCATCAGTAAAGGTATGAACGGTTCTGCCGTATTTTGCCGGTGAACAGGGATGCTCACAGAAGCAGCCACGTTTTCGGTCTGCTTTTGGACACCGGTATTTCGCCCGGTGTTTGGCAGCCTCATATCCATCTTTATGCATACGTAAGCCCAGCTTGCAGATAGGAATCCCATCCTTATCAATGGTGAAATCACCCTTATAGGTAAGATGTCCGGCATGTCCGGGATTGAGGTCAATAAAGGGTGTAATATTTTCCCGTCTGCAGTATTCATAGACAGGGTAAGCGTCATGGGCCGAGTCAAGAAGGAGTTTCTCAATACGGAATTCCGGGAGATATGCTTTCATGGTGAAAAAGGAATGGAGAAAAGAAAGCATGTCATGCCGGGAAGCCCTTTCTAAAAGCGGAAATACAGGAAGATCACTGTAGGAATCGGAAGCCACATACATATAGAGGTGGTAACCGAAAAAATAACATTCCCGATGAGAGTCCCATCCCCAGTTGCAGTCCGGCTGGGAGTAATGGCGTTTGCAGTTGCAGGAAAGGCAGCCATTTTCCTTACATTTACAGATCCGTTTTTTTCTCTGTTGTGCAGCAGTCCGTACAGGAGTGCCGTCACCGGCAAGGGCCAGATGTTGTGGATCAATCAAGCTTTTACGGATGGAAAGATCCAGGAACTGCTGTTTATAGAGACGAAAGACAAGAAAAAAAGGATTTACAGGTTTTACCTGCCAGCGCTCCAACAGGGGCAGGAGCTTAGAAGCTATGCTGGA
This sequence comes from Lachnospiraceae bacterium, assembly GCA_004556655.1. GTDB lineage: Bacteria > Bacillota > Clostridia > Lachnospirales > Lachnospiraceae > Oliverpabstia. Next base: position 813 of record SFGF01000154.1, read on the forward strand.
GGTATTGCAAGGAGTTTTATCTCCTTTCTTTTTCCCTTTAGGCGGTTTCATTTTAGGGAAGCGGTCTTTTGGGGAAAGGTTGTTGGAGTCATCCTGCCAGATCCGGGAGAAAAAATCATAAAACGTGCCGACACCAGGAGTATTTCCAAAAGGGAAACCACTAAGGATAGCATAAAGAGGAGTTTCCCGGAGCATACGGCACCATACTGTAATGGAAGTTACTTTCAGTTTCAAAGCAAGCAGGTAGGAACGCAGCATACAGGATGGGAGCCGTGGTTCCAGTCCGAAAACAGAGTAGCATTCCTGCATTAGAGAATCCGTCTGGGAAAGATCAAGATACCAGAACTGCACGATATAATTCCAGGTGCTTTTGGAAAGCACAAAGGGGTCAGGATAGAACTTAAGGAAATCGGATACAAAAGTATCCTGATAGGCGGCATGTCCGCCAGGATTACAAGGTGACAAAGAAATCGCCTCCAGTCGATTGAAATAAAATATAATCAATCGGCTTCGCCGCAAATTTTTGGCGATTTGTCAAGCTTTTTTTGAAAAAAAGTGGGTGATTTTTTGAGATAGGGGTCGGAAAACCTTATAAAATCAGGGCTGAAGATTCCGAGAAGTTATCATATTGAAAAGGAGGACATAAAAGTATGAAAGTCAAACAAAGAAATAAGTAGTTGTTGAAAATGGTGGAAGGGTTATTGGCCTTATGCTTTGTATTATTCTGTGTTACTTCAACTACGGTATTAGCAGCGGAAAAGAGAACGGGGATTATGTAGCAAATGTTTTCAACGAAAAGGAGACTCTACATGAGAGTGGAGAAGGATTAAAGTTAGAATCAGAAGAGGTAGTGATTGAAGAAGCAACAGAGGAAGATGTTGTGACTACACAATCGTATACGGCGGAAATTACCTGTTTGACATGGGTGATGCGAGACACATATATTGATGGAGGTGTGGAATATTATGTTGAAAAGATTTTTATGTGTTTTGTTTGTTGGGGTATTAGCATTTACTAGTTTCTCCGCAAATGTATCAGCAGAAAATTTTGATTCTGCGAATGAGAGTTGTATAGTCAAAGATTCTGTTTCTGAAACCGTGTTAAAAAAGGATTATATGAGGATGCAAAAGTTCAAAAATTCGATTCTTTAACGGATGGAATCAAAGCATGTAATGATTTGACAGAAGTAAAGTCTGATTCAAGTCAAAAAAAATCAAGTAGTCAATCTGTGGCCAGACATGTGGAAAATTGTGTGATTGTGAAGACAGGACAGGATATTGCATTTGATACGGAGAATGTTATTGCAGCAGTTCGATATGGCGAAAACTATTATATTCAGTATAGAACAGATTCGGATGCCCAAGATGCTGTGAAAATATTTGAATCATATCCGACGGTTGAATATGCGGTAACAGACAAAATGATTAGTTATGATGATGGTGATTATATTGAAGGGGATGCCAGAACTTCCCAGGATGTAAACGGATATGCACATTATAGCTGGGGCGCAGATGCTATGTCCTTGCCTGTTTATGCAGATTATACTACAAGAACAACAGTAGGAACAGGAGAAGTTGTTGTTGCTGTTCTTGATTCTGGTATAAAAGCAGAACATGAGTTGTTCCAGGGAAGATTAAAGCAGGGATATGATTTTGTAAATTATGATGCCGATCCAAGAGACGATCAGGGGCATGGTACACATGTTTCAGGTATTATTGCGGATTGTACACAGGGAACAAATGTAAGTATTTTACCTGTTAAAGTGATGCGAATTAATATGTGGGGAAACGGTATAGAAGGTTATCTTAAAGATATATTGGCCGGTATGCAGTATGCGATTGCGGAAGGTGCAGATGTAATTAATTTGAGTATTGGTGGCGCCTCTTCTGAATATGAAGAATTTTGTGAAGAAATTGATAACGCTGTATCGCAGGGGATTGTAGTAGTAGCTGCATCAGGAAATAACTATAGCTATATTGGTTCTGACAACTTCCATCCAGCGCATAAAACGAATATCATTGTTACTGCAGCAGTAGATTCTAATCTGCAGGATTATCATAGTGGAAATTCAGGATCAAATTATGGACCATCTGTAGATGTAACAGCACCGGGGGTGGATGTGAAAAGTGCTTTTCATTGGGTTTTTAATGATATTAATAATAAGTATGTAATGCATACGGGTACTTCTATGGCTGCACCTCATATCTCGGCAGCGGCGGCCATGATAAAATTACAATATCCAAATTATTCATGTGCTCAGGTAGAAAATAAGCTAAAATCTTGCGCTATGGATCTTGGCGATCCTGGTTATGATCAGCATTATGGAGCAGGGATGCCGATTTTAAGTAATTTGATTACATCGTTGCCTTTTTTAGATGTGTCAAGTTCAGATTGGTTTTATGATGGTCTATTTAAAGTTTACACTAAAGGATATATGACAGGAAAAAGTGGAAATTATTTTATGCCGACAGATAACATGAAGCGACAAGATGTAGCAGTTCTTTTCTACCGTATGTCAAATGATTTCTTCGTGGAATATAGGGATATATATAATGATCCTAGATTATTCACGACACAGCCAAGAAGAAGGCTAAAAACCGCATAGTTACTGTTTTTTAACTGAATATTGCTTTTCACCTATCAAGTGAATAAAAAA
>SFGF01000155.1 GCA_004556655.1 Lachnospiraceae bacterium
CCACACGATAGATTTCTACATACTCGTTTCCCACCTTGTAGATAATCACATAATCTTCCCATATCGCATATTTATAATCTGTCCGAAAGCTGACTCGTTTGGAGAGATCCAATCCCATTCCCGGAAACATCTGAAGATTTTCAAATTTACCGTAAATCTCTTTTATAGTCTTCGCAGCATATTCCTCATTATCTTCGGCAATGTAATCCCGGATATTCTTCAAATCCTTTGCAACAATCGGGTTAATCTCCAATTTTAACATCTTATTCCCCCACAAGTGCCTTCAGTTCATCCAAATCCAGCCATCCTTCGCCGTCTTTCACTGCTTCTTCGGCTTCCTGCAGTTTCATCAAAAGCTTCTTTTCCGCACGATCACGTTCATAATCTTCAAAATCCATAACCACAAAACGTCCTCTACCATTCTTGGTAAGATATACAGGCTCACCTTTTTGGCAGTTCTTCAGGACTTCGTTATAATTTCTCAAATCAGATACTGGTAAAATACTTGCCATATTCTTTCAGCTCCTTTCCTGATTTTATATTGTTTCTGCTACTTATATTATACACAAAAAGCTGTAAAATTCAACGTAGAATTTTACAGCTTTTCACACTTATTTTTCCAATGTATATCCAAAATCCATACATCTATAATAATTTCTTCGCTCTATTGCTGATTTTATAGAATATGATTCAAAACCATAACAATAGAACTGCTAAGAAAACTTCAAAAAGCAAAAAACACACAATAATGAACAAATCAAACGATTATAACCATTCCGTGTCCTCTAAAGTCAATTTGCCCTCTGCAGTCATTCTTCCAATAGTAGCAAGTGACCGACTTTCGTTTTCCTTAAGAGAACGTTTTTCGGTAGTATTAGTATGAACATCATAGTATATACAAAAACGATGAGAAATCACATAGACAAAATCATATATAATTTCAGGTTCAACTTGACATTCAGAAATCCATTCAGAAAAATGATTTTCCGCATAAGAAGTCGGAATATCTGGTAGAAGTATCGCAAGACCAGTTCTTTCAAATTTTATCCGGTATTGCGGAAACTTTTTCATTTTTCTTCGTATGCTTTCCTGAAAAAAATACTTTTCACCAATAGATGTTCCTGAAGTAGCGATTGCTACCTTTTCACCTTTAATTGTAGCAAATGAATATCCATTCGATTCGATAATTTTTTTGTGTTTCTCTATGTTTTTTGGCTCATCCTGATACAATTCAGAAAAAGCACGAGATACTTTCATATCATTTTCTTTCACAGCAACAGTTACTTCAATCCCTATACCATTTACACAATCTTGAAGATCGGGACTTTCACCTGTAGTCATTGAATTAAATTTTTGAGGATACAGATAACGCAAAGTTGCAAGTACCCTATATTCTTGAGAATGCTTAAGCAAGCTCGCCTTAATCGGAGATGTAAATTTATTATTTTTAACTAAATCTGTGGTTATTTTCATAATTATTCAACCGGAGGAATCGGTGGGATAACAACTATTGATTTCAATTCATCAATGGTTCCCGCTTTCACCCATTCACTCATCCCTGCTTTCCACACCAAACTCTCCGATGTAAACTGGCCCATAGTCTTCATTTGCTTCAACACACTAAGATCATATGATCCTGTTGCCTGTCCATTTACCGCAACATAATATACTCCCATTGCTATTCCTCCACCTTCATGCCATAAATCTTCTCGGCAAGAAATTTTGTTGATATCTTTCCCGGAATGACCAGAAATCCTCTTTCTTTCAATTCCTCGTTGTAGCCTTTCATGATTTTATATACAAAGGCTTTTGATACTCCCAACACTGCACAAACCAGGTCAGCGTTCATCCGCTCCACCACCCTGTAAGCAAAAGAAACCGAGATATCAAATACTTCCGCTACGTCTTCCACTGACAGATACATCTTTCTTTTACGCATGGAACCATTCCACTCCCTTCTCCTGTGGGATCTGGCAGATATCCTCAATCCCGTAAAAACGTTCCACAAAATACTTGGTCGGAACCTTGCCTTTAAGAACCAGATACCCTTTCTTCTCCAGTTCGCTGTTCAAATTTGCAATGATCTCATAAGCAGAGGTTGTAGATACCTCCAAAAGTTCACACACATCTGCTGCTTTTAAAAATAATTTGTTCTGCATAATCAGTACCTCCTTTGTGTTCTGAAAGTTTTCCCTTCATGTACACCGGACTGGCGGGAGGATTTTCGGACACGTTTTTCCGAAATTTTGCAAATTTTCCACAGGTAAAATTTCCTTACAAATTCAAAAGCAATAAAAAAAAACAGCCTGCCCTGATGAAAACTACTTCATCAAAACAAACTGTTCTATAAAAATTTCCCGATATTCTCTTTTGGAAATGCAATGATATTCCGGAAAACCTTGTCTATTCAAGAAATCCGGCTAGTAAAAAAATAATTTTTAACTCCATTTGCACTCCAGAGACAAAAATAAATCCCCGAGAAAGCCCATAAATACAGGCTTTTCCGAGGATTCGATTTCTATTCAAACTCGACTCACTGGAGATTAATCCTAATGTTTTTGATAGCGTTTGCGCTACTTTTTATCACTGTATTCGCCATATTTGCAGGCATCATTTTGACTGGCATAAAAATTGTACTCAAAATGAACTCACAACAACACAATGAAAATTATTCTTCGATCAGCGGCATATTTATCAATTCCTGCAATTTTTTCTGCAACACCGCTTTATCCGGCAACTGTAGTTTATATTCTGCTACCATCATCGGAGACAGAGTTCTGCTCATTGCATATTCCACTACTTCATCATCCTTAGAGGCACAAAGAATCATTCCTACACTCGGATTTTCATTTTCTTTCTTCTTCTGACGATCTAACGCTTCCAGATAAAAATCCATTTTAGAAATATATTCCGGTTTGAATTTACCAATTTTTAATTCAAAGGCAACCAAGCACTGCAGTCCTCTATGGAAGAATAACAAATCAATGCGAAAATCTTCGCCACCGACCTGCACCCGATATTCCTCATCAACAAAAGTAAAATCTTTTCCAACTTCGAGAATAAAGTCTTTCATATTCTGGATCAGACCTTTTCGCAGATCAGACTCCTTGAAATTCTTTGGTAAATCAAGAAATTCAATAACATAAGAATCCAAAAACGGATTTTCTTTCAATCCCTTTATTGGTTCTGGCAGGAGTTTTTCTTTAGAAAGCATATATCTTTCGTAATAACCACTGTCAATTTGGCGTTCTAATTCTCTTTTGGAATAAGACTCTTTGATGCACAATTTGATATAAAATTCTCGTTCCTCATCCGATTTACATCCAGACATAATGAGCAAGTGATTCGTAAGCGATGAATAACCACCCGTGTACGACTTCCAGGAGACCTCAGATAGGAAGGTCCCCTCGATTTTCCGGCAGTATTTTTTCTGTATCTGTTATT
>SFGF01000156.1 GCA_004556655.1 Lachnospiraceae bacterium
AAGGGAGACGACACAGCGCCGAGCAGGGTTGCCTGTCAGAACGGGGACGAGAATACAACGAACAAAATCTACAATGAAAGGAGGCGAAGGGAATATGGAAGAAAAGACATTTTTAACAGTGGATGAAATTGCAGAAATCTTAACAGTTTCAAAGTCAAAGGCTTATGAGATTGTAAGACAGCTGAATAAGGAATTGAAAGCAAAAGGACTTATTACTGTAGCTGCAAGAGTTAGTAAAGCATATTTTTATGAAAGAATGTGCTACAGCAAAGAGTAGTGGAAAGGAGTTGATTATATGTCGGTTTATAAAGACAATGCCACCGGCAAGTGGCGTGTGATATACCGGTATACGGATATCACAGGAAAACGAAAGCAGACACAAAAACGTGGCTTTGAAACAAAACGTGAAGCAGTTGCCTGGGAACATGAGATGATGCTAAAAGCTCAGGCGAAGCTAGATATGACCTTTGGTAGCTTCTATGAGATATACGAAGCAGACAAGGCATCAAGGTTAAAGCAGAGTACCTGGGAGACGAAAAGTCATATCATAAGAACAAAGATTTTGCCATATTTTGCAGATCGTAAGATAGATGAAATTGAAGTCAGAGATGTGATTGCATGGCAGAATGAGCTTCTGGCAGCCTTTAAGGACGAAGGAAAGGAAGAAAGATATTCTCAGGACTATTTAAGGACGATTCAAGCGCAGCTTACAGCAATATTTGCACATGCGATGAAATATTACAATCTTCCGAAGAATCCGTCCTCACTGGCAGGAACCATTGGAAAGGAGGTATCAAAGGAGATGCAATTTTGGACGAAAGAAGAGTATCTAAAATTTGCAGAGGTAATGATGGACAAGCCGCGTTCCTATTATGCTTTTGAGCTTTTATATTGGACGGGAATTCGTTCAGGAGAGTTGCTGGCACTTACGCCAAGCGATTTTGATTTTGAAAAGCAGACATTGCGAATTAATAAAACATTCCATCGCTCGAAGGGGGAGGATATTATTACGACACCTAAGACGGTAAAAAGTAATCGAATTATCACTTTGCCACCATTTTTGTGTGATGAGATTAAAGATTATCTTGGAATGTTTTATGAGATAGGTGAAAGTGAGAGGATGTTCAGTTTTACAAAATCATATCTTGGTCATGAGATGGAAAGAGGTTGTAAGGCATCGGCCGTGAAAAAAATCAGAATTCATGATTTACGTCATAGCCATGTTTCTCTTCTTATCAATATGGGATTTAGTGCATTAGCTATAGGGAAGCGTGTGGGGCATGAAACAGAGAAAATTACTTATCGCTATTATGGAAAGAAAAACCTTATGACAAGTTGCACTGACGGTTCTGCATATATACAGAGGTATCCGCCAGAACAACTTTCCATAATTAATGCTTCAGACATGCTTCAGACCATTAAGCCAGTCCAAAAGAGACTTGTCTTCTGTCCAGTCCTTTAGAGGCTTTTCAGGGATGATGTCCTTTCCAGATTTCATCTTATCAAGTGCCGCTTTCTTCATCTTGATGCTGGTTTTCGAGTAAATCTCAGTTACTTTTAAATCAGTATGGCCAAGAAAATCCCTGATAAAAATCGGGTTTACGTCTGCTTCTGTAAGGTGCATGGCTTTTGTGTGGCGCATTCCATGTGGAGAAATCTTATCGATTCCACACTCATTTGCATACTTCTTTAAAATATATGCGATACCCTGACGTGAAAGCTTTTTACCCTGTGAATTAAAGAACAACGGATGTTCAAAACTCGAAGGAGTGTCTAAACGCTGCTCTGAAAGATAATTCTTCAGAAGGTCTACAGTTTTATCCATCAGCGGTACACTTCTGGTTTTTCTTCCCTTGCCGGTTAACTTTACCTGAGCGGGACAATCCAACCGCAGGTCGCCAACACATAAATCAGCGAGTTCCTGGACACGGGCACCGCTATCATATAAGAGAGTGAGCATGGCCTGGTCACGGCGCCCTTTCCTGGTTTCTGCATCTGGCATGGCTAACAGGCTTTTGGTCTCAGCCTCACTTAAGTATCCTACCTGATGCTTTTCAGCTTTTTTATACGGAATGCCCAGTATCTGCTGGCACTGAAACATATATTCCGGAGCCTGCATCTGAATATATCGGAATAATGAATGGATAGCAGCAAGCCTTTGATTTCGGGTACTTATACTGTTATTGCATTCCTGTTCCAGCCAGTTTAGATACTCAGTAATCCGTTCAACAGTCAAATCACTAACACGAAGTTTTTCAGGCTTTATCGAGAGTATATCGCAGCAGTATGTTAGCAACCGTATGTAAGTGTTTCTGTAAGAAGCAATCGTATTACTGCTCTGATTGCGCACACTGGGCAGTTCTTTCAGTAAAAAGTCACTGAGCAATCGGGGAAAATCAGTCGTCTTCATACTCTGTTTTCACCTCCAGATCCGGAATAATGTCAGCGTAAATCCGGTTGATTTGATCGACCAGGTCCGGGAACGCCTCGGCTGTAAGTTTCAGATAACGCCCGGTGGCGGAAAGGGAGGAATGCCCCAAGTAGGTCATCAATAAAGGCAGGGCAACCTGATGCGGTATGCCATTTCTCAGCATTGCTTCCAGACTGTGCACACAAAATGTATGGCGAAGATTGTGGAGATGCGGTCCACCATCACTTTTGCTTCCGTGCATAATTCCGCAGTCGAAGAGTATATCCCGGAAGTAGTGGTTTACAGCAGTTTTTTCATAATGCCCCGTGCCGCGGCGGCTCTTAAAGAAATATTCATCAGGCACATAGACAGGATGTACTTTCCGTCCATACCATTTGATGTACTCCATTACAGAACCGCTTACCGGGATATCACGATCCTTGTTGTTCTTCGCATTTATGACATGGAGGATGTTTTTATCCATATCGACATCTTTCATTCGTAGTCCCAGAGTTTCTGAGATACGAAGACCGCATCCGTACTGTACACGCAGGATTGCAGGATAAAAAATGTGTGCATTGGATGAATGCGGATGTATGGAATCTGCGGCATTAAAAATGTCGCTTATCTGTGAGTGGGTAAAAATATACGGCTTGAAATCCTCATTTCTTTTGGTTACGATAGAGAAGTCAACCAGGTACGCAGGGATTTCGTGTCTGATCAGATATTCGGCAAAAGTACGGATCAGGGTAACACGCTGTTCCTGCGTCCTCTGTTTCCAGTTTGGATCCCACTGGATAAAGGCAAGGCATAGATCTTTAGGAAGCCCGTTGGAACAATCAAACTGCTGACTCATCCTGTCAAGGACGGAGAGAACTCGTTCCTGCTCTTCGTATTTATAGCCGAGCGTGCGCTTCTCATTAAGGAAGTTCCGTATATGTTCGGCGAGAGGACCGGTAAATGTCTTATTCTTTGACATAATCCTTCACCTCCACTTCCAGGGCGCACTTACGCAGGCCATTCATATCTACTCTGAGATAATGTTTTGCTACCTGTGGATCCGAGTGACCCAGTATATCTGAGATGGTTGATGTCTCCACGTCATTCTGAAGCAGGTTTGTTGCAAGTGAATGGCGGAGGGTATGCCAGCCATAATGCTTTGATTTATCGATAGGAATGCCAGCCCTTTTCAAAGCCTTGTTGATGTTGTGTCGGAGTGTGCTCTTAAACGGGCTGCCCTTATAAGGTGCATTGTGCGTTACAAAAATATTTGGATAGTCCGTAACCGGCCTTCCATTTTTCAGGTAATCAATGATTGCCCACCCGGCATCATCTGGAAGCGGAAGCGAAAGAGGCTCCCGGGTTTTACTCTGGATAATCGTGATAAGCTTTTTATCCCAGTCAATGTCATTCAACGTGAGGGAAAGAATATCTCCGATTCGAAGCCCAAGCCTTGCCCCTAAAAGGATAATGGCGTAATCCCTTTTCCCGATTGGCGTGGTGATGTCAACGCTGTTGATCAGGCGCTCAATCTGTTCTTCATTCCATACAGTGGGCAGCTTTGTGCGCAGCCTCTGCGGTGGATGCGGCAAAAACACTTCTATCGGTTTGTTTACATACTCATGTAAAAATGCATACTTGAAGTATTGTCTGAGAGCAGACAACCTTTCCGCAATCGTTACCGGAGCGAGTCCAACCATTGTTTCAGTAAAACGTGACATCAAGGCGGGGGTAATGCCATTGAGATCATGGATTCCCGAAGAATCCAAAAACAGTATCAGGTCTTTGATAATATCCCGGCAACGCCTGTACTGATAATGGGAGCAGCCGTATTCCACTTCATACTTTAGAAACCCTTCCGTCACCTCCTTAAAGGGAATCGGCCAAACGATTTCGCCGTGGTAATCATGCCGTCGAAAAAGTGTGCCAAAGTTGAAGTATTCAGCAAGAGAGCGAATTGCACGGAAGTAATACATTTCATTTTTGGAATGCTCTCCGGATGTGACAAAGCCCCCGAGCTGCTTGAATTTCCAAAGAAGGAAATCCGTTCCTTTTGACTGTGAATAATCACAATCACCTGCGTATTCCTTAAATTCCTGGAATACCTTGCGATATCTCCGCATTGAGTCTTCGGAATACTGAAGATCAACCAGTTTTTCTTCCAGCTCATTGCAAAGATCCGCGACTTTGATTTGTCTTAGCATAACAAACCGTCTCCTTTCTGATTATGACGTATTGTCAGTTACATCAGAAAGTATCGGTTATTATGTAAAGAAAAGCCACAGAAAAAACGTTAACTATGCAGACTTAAGGACATCGCTTTCCATAAGTACTTGCTTTCCATAATAGATAAGTGATGTCAATGCTTTCATGCCCTACACGGTCTGCAATCGCCACCGCTGAAAATCCCATATCAATCAGCAAACTGATGTGGCTGTGACGTAAATCATGGATACGGATTCTCTTTACTCCTGCGGCTTTCGCACCTCTGTCCATCTCGTGATGAAGATAGCTTTTTGTGACCGTAAAGATTCGGTCTTTCTTCTTCAATCCGTAAAGCATCTGCAAATATTCCTGCATTTCTTCACAGAGGAACTTCGGCATTTTAATAATCCGGTTACTTTTCTTTGTTTTCGGTGTGGTAATCACATCTTCGCCGTGTAATCGCTGATAGGACTTGTTGATTCTGACCGTTTCTTTTTCAAAATCAAAGTCAGCGGCGGTCAATGCCAGCAATTCTCCTTCACGGATACCGCACCAGTAGAGCATTTCAAAAGCATAAAAAGAAACAGGCTTGTCCATCATTTCAAAAGAGAATTTCTTGTATTCTTCTTTTGTCCAGAACAGCATTTCCTTGTGTTCCTCACTTCCCATATTTCCCGCTTTGGCGGCAGGATTGGAACGCAGCTCATAATACCTCACCGCATGATTAAAGATAGCGGACAACTGATTGTGCAGCGTTTTCAGATAGGTCTGTGAGTATGGCTTTTTCTTTTCGTCCCGATAGGCAAGCATCTCATTCTGCCATGCGATAATCTCTTTTGTGGAAATTTCGCTGATTTTCAGCTTGCCGAAATAAGGTAAAATCTTCGTGCGGATGATATGCTCCTTCGTCAGCCATGTGTTCTCCTTCAGACGGCTTTTCATATCCCGGATATACAGTTCGGTAAATGCTTCAAAACTCATATCCATATCAGAGGAGTTCTGCAACTGGAACATTCGCTCCCATTCCTGTGCTTCTTTCTTGGTAACAAATCCACGCTTGCATTTCTGCTTACGTCCGCCTTTCCAGTTGACATATCTTGCCATCACATACCATGTTCCATTGCTCTCGTTTTTAAATACCGGCATTATTCTTCGTCCCTTTCTGCTCCGTAGAGCCTTTCATAGAAATACTGGCGGTTTACCCGTCCTGAAATGGTAATAAGGCCTTTTGCTTTCAGTTCCTCATTCAACTGACGGATTAGCTTGTAGGCATACGGCTTTGATACGCTTAATTCCTGTGCCACTTCTTCGGCACAAATAAATCTGTTTTTCATATAATCAGTCCCTTCTTTCGTTTTTTATTGCCGTTCTATCCGAATGAAGTTCCAGCAGGTATTCCCTGTTCGGCACTATGCTGTCCCGACATACCGTAATAAGTCAGGCGCTCGCTTGCTGTCTGGCAAGGTCTTGGCGGTTTATACTGTTCGGACGGTCATTTTGTTTTCATTAAACTTATTTGCTTAATTTCAAGCTCATTATACTAAGCATATTTGTTTGTGTCAAGTGGCTTTTCGGAAAATATTAAACTTTTTTGTTTTATATTATCTTGACTTCTCCTAAACATATCTACTATACTCATTGTAAAATACATACAAGGAGTGGACACGTTATGGCGATTGGAGAGAGAATCCATTTTTTCCGCATTCTGCGTGGAATGACACAAAAATATCTTGGTACGATTGTCGGCTTTCCTGAGCGAAGTGCCGATGTACGTTTAGCACAATACGAAACAGGAACAAGAAAACCGAAAGCGGAACTTACTGCTGCGCTGGCACAGGCTCTTGATGTTTCCCCTCACGCTCTCGATGTGCCTGACATTGACAGCTATATCGGACTGATGCACACTTTGTTTACCCTTGAAGATTTGTACGGTCTGACCGTCAGTGAATCAGACGGAGAAATCTGTCTGAAAGTCGATACTTCCAAAGGCAAAGACGCTCACGAACTCCGGAAAATGCTGTATGCCTGGAAAGAGCAGGCTGACAAGCTATCTTCTGAAGAAATCAGTAAAGACAAATACGATGAGTGGCGTTACCATTACCCGGAGTTTGATACTACGCAAACATGGGCAAAAGTCCCATCACAGGCACTTAGTGACGCTCTGGTCGAAATGTTCCAAGACAAACTCAAACCAGATAAATAAAGACGACAAAAAGCCCTTAGCCATGAGTTTTATACCCACAGCTAAGGGCTTCGTTTATAATATGGATTTATTTGTTGCACAACCACCTGTCAATCATTCTCTAACCCGAAAACCACCGGATTACAAGAATAATGGCTCTCATGCAACTGTTATCAATTTGTTATCAAAAGACTTTTAAAAGTGCCGCAAACCCGCATAAACGCAGGGTTTACTAAGCATTTTTGTTTATTCAAACTCATTATGCCCCAGGTTACACTTAACTTATTTCAGTTAAGTTCTGGTCGAATATGGGGCATATTTATATATCAATTACACTATTTATTTTGACCTACTGAATGGACGTTGCCAAACTGTTGCCACATGGATATTATACCCCTTGGATATATTCTTTGCAACCTAAACTAATGAGTATTTCTTATAA
>SFGF01000002.1 GCA_004556655.1 Lachnospiraceae bacterium
ACACGAACGATAGGGATGTGAATGCTGCGATCAATATCAGGGAAGAAGCATTACGTCTGCTCTTTGCATAAAATATGTCTGTATCCAGACCGAATTGTGTCCATATCTGGACAAAACATTATTGTTATGCCCGTTACCGGGCTAAGAATCGAACCGCCGGGCAGGCGGGGATAGCTTATTGATACTTGCCTCATTAGAGGCATTGAGTAAGAAGCCCCCACTTCAAACGAAGTTAAGTGGTGGGAGCATGTCACTATTTGAAATAAATCAAAATACAAAAAATTAAAATCTGAATGTCGTTTGATGCGTCTTATATATAGCAGATTGAATAGAAAGGGGAAATAACAAATGAAAAAGAGAGGAATTGTATTATTCATATTTGTTTTTCTGGTAGTAGGAAGTATTTTCACCCCGCTGGGAAGTGTAAAAACGGAAGCTGCCACATGGAGAAAAAACAATGTAGGCTGGTGGTGGCAGGAGGATAACGGACGATATCCTGTCAGTACATGGAAACGAATCGGAGGGACATGGTATGCCTTTGATCAGAATGGTTATATGCGAACGGGCTGGTACTGGGATGGAAGCAGCTGGTACTATCTTGGAGGAGCGGATGATGGAGCCATGAAGACCGGTTGGCAGAAAGTGAATGGTGCATGGTATTATTTGAATGCGGATGGAAGGATGGCTACCGGCTGGCAGAAAGTGAATGGTACATGGTATTATATGTACGGTGACGGACGGATGGCATCCAACACATGGATTGGAAATTACTGGGTAGACGGAAGTGGAGCATGGACGAAGACAAAACAGTCTGCCCAGTGGATAAAATCAGGAAACCGCTGGTGGTATCGCCATGAAGATGGAAGCTATACCACAAATGGTTTTGAAAACATCGGCGGAAATACATATTATTTTGATGGAGCCGGGTGGATGACTGCTGGCTGGCAGCAAATTAACGGATCATGGTATTATTTCGGAGGGGCGAATGACGGTTCTATGAAAACCGGATGGATCAATGATGGAAAGAAAAACTACTATCTGATGCCGGATGGAAAATGGAAATCTCTTACGATCGCCGTCGTGGGGAATAATAACGCCGAATCCGGTGTGTGCGCCAGTAAAGTGGCAGAAATGGGAATGAATCCTGTGATTGTTACAGGAAGTTTCGATGCAAAACAATATGATGGTATGATTATTCCCGGTGGCGGAGATCTCGATCCATCCAGATATGGGCAGAGCAATACAGCCAGCAAAAATATTGACAATGCATTGGATGAACGTCAGATTGCGGCTGTACGGCAGTGTGCTGAGGTCGGTACTCCTGTACTTGGTATCTGTAAAGGTATTCAGCTTATTAATGTTGCATTTGGCGGGACGTTACATCAGGACATCGATGGACATATGGGAACATGGCATAATATTTCAAAAGTGTCAAATGGATGGTTTTCTGCAATTTATCCTGATGTTATCAATGTCTTGAGTTATCATCATCAGTCTCTCGATACGGTTGCGCCTGGATTTACGGTGGAAATGCGGGCGAATGACGGAACCATAGAAGCATTTTCTAATGCTTCTTTGCATATCTATGGTGTGCAGTTTCATCCGGAACAAATGAACAATGAGGTAGGGGATAACTGTATCAAGCATTTTCTGGTAACCTGCATTGACTGATATATACCAATAAGGAGAATTTTACGGTAATGTGTGGTATTTGTGGATTTGTTGGAGGAGAACAAAAGACAGAGGTTCTGAAAAGTATGATGGAGTCCATCAGACATAGAGGAACGGATGAAAATGGAATATTTGAAGGAGATGGCGTTTCTCTGGGAATGTCTTGGAGAAATCCTTTAAACGTCATCTGGTCAGTGACGTAGAAGTAGGCTCCTTTCTTTCAGGAGGGATTGATTCTAATTATCTGGTGGCAGGATTAGAAAATATGAGCAGAATGCAGCAGATAGATATCAATAATTGGCTGCCGGAAGATATTTTATTTTAGCTGTGAGCTTTATCATATAATTGTTGGATTCCGGCAGGAAGCCTGTTGGGGATCATCTCTTTGAGTTTATCTTCATTTCCATCAGCAAGAGCTTTTTCGTAATACCAGCATTTGAACTTAAGCATAGCAAGCGTTTTTTCAAGAGCTTTTATCTCTTCTTCAACGGCTGTTTTACGGAATTCAAAAAGGTTTTTTTTGTTTGCATAAGTTGAGCTTCCTTCCGATACCCATTTGAAAAACTGTTTTATTTCTTTGATTTCCAATCCGTATTTTTTCAGGCACTCTATGACTCGGATTGCTTCAAGCTCCGTGTCACTGAATTGTCTGATATTACCCTTTCGCTCCAGATTAGGAAAAAATCCTTCTTTGTCATAGTATCTTAAGGTTGAAATGGGAAGGTGAAACATTTCTGCAACTTGCCTATTGTATACATGGATTTATCATGATGCAAACAGAAAAACTGAAACTGGTATCAGAATGGGATAAGACATTTCCAAAGAGTGAAAAAGTAAACCACAAAAAAGTGACATTTATCAATAGATATGGCATTAGCCTCGCAGCAGATATGTATATACCAAAGAATGTAGAAAATAAGTTGCCTGCGATTGCGGTCAGCGGACCATTTGGAGCGGTAAAGGAGCAGTGTTCCGGTCTCTATGCACAGACTATGGCAGAACGAGGATATCTTACAATTGCCTTTGATCCATCTTTTACAGGGGAAAGTGGCGGAATACCAAGATATATGGCATCGCCGGATATTAATACGGAAGATTTCATGGCTGCCGTGGATTTCCTTTCTGTACAGGATTATGTGGATGCTGACAAAATTGCTATTATCGGTATCTGTGGATGGGGCGGTATGGCACTGAATGCAGCTGCACTTGATACCAGACTTAATTCCAATGATGGCTGGAACAGCATCGGGTGCCAGTCTTTCATGAATCAGCCTATCTTAAAATACAGTAATGAAATAAGAAGTGCTGTACTTATTATGCATGGGGAAAAGGCACATAGCTTTTATTTTGGAAAAGATGCTTATGATGCAATGATTCAGAATAGTAAATATACAGAAAATAAGGAACTGTTGGTAATTCCTGGAGCGGTTCATACAGATCTTTATGATAATATAGACGTAATCCCATTTGATAAAATGGATGATTTTTTCAAGAAGAATATGTAACCGAAGTGGCTGCGTTAATGTCTTCAAGGAAAAGTACTTGACACACGAAAAAAGTAGGTAGAATATGAAATAAATGATTTGAGAGGAGTTAGCTATGAAAGTTATATTAGTGAATGGAAGTCCTCATGCAAAAGGAAATACATATATTGCGCTTCATGAGATGGAGAAAATTTTTGCCGCAGAAGGAATCGAGACGGAGTTATTACATATTGGGAATAAGAGTATAAGAGGGTGTGTTGCTTGCCGTTCATGCGCAAAGACTGGTAGATGCGTTTTTGATGATGAAGTGAATGTGGTGGCTTCTAAATTTGAGACATGTGATGGATTTGTTATTGGAAGCCCGGTTTATTTTGCCTCTGCAAATGCAACACTGGTTGCATTTTTGACCAGATTATTTTTCAGTACACATTTCGATAAAACAATGAAAGTAGGAGCCAGTGTAGTGGCTGCTCGAAGAGGCGGTCTTTCTTCAACATTCGATGAACTGAATAAGTTTTTTACTATTTCTGGAATGCCGGTTGCTTCTGGTCAGTATTGGAACAGTATTCATGGCAGGGAGGTAGGAGAAGCTGAACAAGATATAGAAGGACTGCAAAGCATGCGTACACTTGCCAGAAATATGACATTTCTTATGAAAAGTATTGCATTGGGAAAAGCAGCCTATGGTATTCCGGAAAAAGAGCCGTTTCAGAGAATGGATTTTATCAGGTAAAATAGTAAAGCTGGGAGAAATTAAAAAATTGAAGCGTGGGCACGGCGTGTGAAAGAGCTGTTGTAAGAAAGAAGGGAGGGTCATGTATAATCCACAACTGGAAACATTTATTTTGGTAGCAGATTCCGGGAGTTTCAATAAGGCAGCTGAGTTATCCTATATCACTCCAACAGCAGTGATTAAGCAGATTAATCTTCTGGAAAGGGATTTGGGTGTAAGGCTATTTGAGCGTACCCACCGTGGTTTGAAGCTGACAAAATCAGGGATATCTTTATATAACGATGCAAAATATATAATTCAGTATTGCCGTGACTCTGTGATTCGGGCGAAAAATGCTATGCAAAAGGAAAATACAATATTTACCGTGTGTTTCAGACATTGATTGTGATAGCACTTTTTGGTTGCGTGAATTGGAGTTTTACTCTTATAAGCGTGCATCTTGGGATGCATTGGAGTATGGCAACAGGCATTATGGGTAAAGGCGGCAAAAAGTCTGCCACCCGTACAATATTCTTGCGGATTGTAGCTATAGTTATAGCCGGTTATGGCTTATATGCGTTTTTTATTCGTAAAATAGAGAAAAGTGATTCTTTTGGATACAAATTTAATGAAAAAAATTCTCATTTAAAGTTATTGACAGGTAATAAAAGTAAGCATATACTAACTTCGTAAGAGATACTTGATATGATTCAATTCGAATGAAAGCAGGTGGGTTATGATGCCTTTAACGATGGCTGAAGAAGGCCGGGAAATCCGGATCAGGAAAATTGGTGGAAAGGATGAGACCAGACGATTTTTAGAGAGCCTGGGATTTGTCATGGGTGGATTTGTTACGGTTGTATCAGAGATTAATGGAAATCTGATCGTGAAGGTAAAAGATTCCCGAGTGGCGATCAGTAAGGAAATGGCAAATAAAATCATGATATAAGGAGAGGAAAAGGATGGCTACATTAAGAGATGCAAAATGCGGGCAGACAGTCAAAGTCGTAAAAATTCATGGCGAAGGTGCAGTTAAGCGCAGGATCATGGATATGGGGATTACCAAAAATACAGAGATATACATCCGGAAAGTAGCTCCACTGGGAGATCCGATCGAAGTGACAGTCAGAGGATATGAATTGTCTATAAGAAAAGCGGATGGGGAAATGGTTGAAGTACAATAGTACTTATTTTTTTGGTTCAGAGTTAGTAATAACTAAAAAAGGTTTGTTGTATATAATCGGAAAGAGAGGATGCATATGAAAGTCAAAATTGCGCTTGCGGGAAACCCGAACAGTGGAAAAACGACTCTGTTCAATGCCCTGACCGGATCCAATCAATTTGTGGGAAACTGGCCTGGTGTTACCGTAGAAAAAAAAGAGGGAAAAATTAAAGGATACACAACCAAAGGAGATGAGGCGATCCTGGTAGACCTGCCGGGTATTTACTCATTGTCACCGTATACGCTGGAAGAGGTGGTGTCCAGAAATTTCCTGATTGGCGAAAAGCCGGATGCAATCATCAACATTATTGACGGTACCAATCTGGAGAGAAACCTGTATCTGACTACACAGCTTACCGAACTTGGTATTCCGGTCATTATTGCAGTTAATATGATGGATCTGGTAAGAAAGAACGGGGAAGAACTAAATACAGAACGTCTGGGAAAAGATACCGGATGTAAAGTCGTAGAAATATCCGCTTTAAAAGGAGAAGGAATTGATCAGCTTGCGCAGCGTGCAGTAGCTATTGCAAAGAGCGGAAAATCCAGTCAGCCGGCACATAGATTTGAAGGCTGTGTGGAGCATGCTATTGCGCACATAGAAGAGGCGATTTCCGGTAATGTAGATCCAAGTATGGAACGCTGGTATGCGGTAAAGCTTTTCGAGCGTGATGAGAAAGTTCAGGAAAGTCTGAATCTGGAAAAAAGACTACTGGATCATATTGAAGAAGATATCGTGAGCTGTGAAAAAGAAATGGATGATGATGCGGAAAGTATCATAACAGGAGAACGTTATAATTACATAGGAAATATTATTGAGGACTGTTACAAAAAACGTGTGAAAAAACAGATGTCTTTATCTGATAAAATAGACCGTGTGGTAACAAACCGTTTCCTTGCACTCCCGATTTTTGCAGTTGTCATGTTCATTGTATATTATGTATCTGTTACAACTGTGGGAAGCATTTTGACAGACTGGACCAATGATACTTTATTTGTCGAATGGATCATTCCGGGAGCTCAAAGCGCACTGGAATCCATTGGATGTGCCCCGTGGCTGACAGGGCTCCTTGTTGACGGTATTATCAGCGGTGTCGGTGCAGTGCTTGGATTCGTTCCGCAGATGCTGGTATTGTTCCTCTTCCTGGCGTTTTTGGAAGGCTGCGGATATATGGCACGTATCGCATTTATCATGGATCGTATTTTCCGAAAATTTGGTCTGTCCGGTAAATCTTTCATTCCGATTCTGATCGGTACAGGTTGTGGTGTTCCGGGCGTTATGGCATCCAGAACCATTGAAAATGACAGAGATCGTAAAATGACGATTATGACAACTACTTTTATTCCGTGTGGGGCAAAACTTCCGATTATTGCCCTGATTGCAGGTGCTTTGTTTGACGGTGCTGCATGGGTGGCTCCAAGTGCATATTTTGTTGGTATTGCGGCAATCATCTGCTCCGGTATTATTTTAAAGAAAACGAAAATGTTTGCAGGAGATCCTGCGCCGTTTGTTATGGAACTTCCGGCATACCATTTGCCGACTGTAGGAAATGTCCTCAGAAGTACCTGGGAGCGTGGATGGTCCTTTATCAAAAAAGCTGGAACGATTATTCTTCTTTCAACCATTTTTGTATGGTTTGCGCAGGGATTTGGATTTGAAGGCGGACATTTTGGTATGGTAGAGGATATGGAGAACAGTATCCTGGCAGCTATCGGTTCTGCAATTGCGTGGATCTTTAACCCTCTGGGATGGGGGAACTGGAAAGCGGCAGTGGCAGCTATCACCGGACTGGTTGCAAAAGAAAACGTAGTCGGAACTTTTGGTATCCTTTATGGCTTCGGAGAAGTGGCAGAAGACGGTGCTGAGATATGGGGAAGCCTTGCAGGATCCATGACAGCAGTAGCAGCGTATTCTTTCCTGGTATTTAACCTTTTGTGCGCACCTTGTTTTGCTGCAATGGGAGCAATCAAAAGGGAAATGAACAATGCAAAATGGTTCTGGTTCGCGATCGGCTATCAGACACTGCTTGCGTATGTGGTTTCTCTATGTGTATATCAGATTGGCACACTTATAACGACGGGTGCATTTGGTATTGGAACAATTGTGGCATTGTTGCTGATCATCGGATTCCTTTATCTGTTATTCCGCCCTTACAAAGAGAGCCAGAATTTTAATGTACCGAAAAGTGTTGCAGGTAAGCTCAAAGCATAAATGATGAGGTAATAACAGGGAATGGATGATAGGGAGGTGCAGTAACTATGGGAACAGCAATCGTACTTCTTTTTCTTGCCGGAGTGATAGGACTTGTAATCCGGAGCATGGTAAAGGATAAAAAAGCCGGGAAATCCTTACAGTGCGGGCAGAATTGTAAGCATTGCGGCGGACACTGCCATGGAAATTGAAAATAAGGATCTGGTAGTTGAACGGCTTAAAAGTCAGGGGTTTCGGATTACCAGACAAAGAAAACTTCTGATTGATATTATTCTAAGTGAGAACTGCAGCTGCTGTAAAGAAGTATATATTCTTGCGTCAAAGAAAGAGCCGGGTATCGGAATGGCAACCGTATATCGAACGGTTGATGCTCTGGAAAAAGTCGGAGCACTGAAACGCAGAACCGCATATCAACTGTGTGATCAGAAGAATAAAATGTGCCAAAGCTGGCTGGTGGAACTAGATGACAGTTCCACGGTGAAACTTGATTATGCATCCATGAAAAAAATTATTGAGAATGGAATGCTGAATTATGGGATCACCAAAGGAAAAAAAGTAAAAGGAATCATGTTAATACAGGCAGAGGAATGACTGTAATGCATCATGGGATTAAATGCTTTTTACCTTAGCATCAAAAAATACATTTATGAATGAAGACAGGGAATTCCCGGATGATGAAATATTCAAAAGGGGATTCCCTGTTTTGCAGAGAGATGTGATGAGAAAAGCAATTAATATATAATCGTGCTGCAGGAGAGCAGGGATTTCATTTGAGAGTTTTGTGTGTAAAAATGACAGGAGGTATAATAGCTGTGGTAAAAATGATTCTTGAAATAGAAGGAATGTCCTGTGGGATGTGTGAAAGCCATATCAACGATACAATACGCAGGCAGTTTACTGTCAAAAAAGTTTCTTCTTCACATACAAAAGGTGAAACAGAAATCATTGCGGAAAATCCGTTGGATATAAAAAAATTGAGAAAGATAATCCATGAGACAGGATATGAGGTTCTTAGCGTTAAGACAGAACCCTATGTGAAAAAGGGATTTTTCAGAAGAAATATCTCTGGAGGAATGAAAGAAAATTTATGGAAATAACACAGAAAAGAGAACGGGAAAAATGTAGAAGAAAAATATAAACTGGATGATCCTGATTTTTCAGCAGTTCCTATAACTGTGTATGAGAATTTCTACCGGAATGAAGGTTTTAAACGCCTCTCCGGGGCAATCCACTATACATATGCATGGAAGTATGAACAGAAAACGAAAGATGAAATAGAAGAAAAGAAGCCGGATGCGTTTTTTAAGACAACAGTAATACCGGTCTTCCTGATGTTTGTAGTAAATCTGATTGTAATCATCCGTATGATGCAGTATACACCTCTGCAGTTTTTACGGTGTGATCTTAAAAAGACAAAACGAAAGAAAACCATACGGCTGCCGAAGTGGAGTTTTTCAGCAGATTTCGTATGCGAATCATATTTCAGAATACACCCAATTACATTATTCTTTTTGCGGGCGTTTTCTTCATCATGGTCATGCTGGCATGACGAAGATCCTTGGGTATGAAAACCGAGAGATTGCAAGTCTTTATCTACTTTCTACAACCATGGTAGTGATTGTGGCAGATGTGATATATAAAGATGTTTGCTTTTTTACTTCTGGGGTATTTGCTGGTATTGGTGCTGGATTTTCGGAGAGTTCGAAAAATCCTGATGGTCTTCTTTTTATATGTAAAAAGATAGTTGCTGGTCACGGAGTGAACAGTAACAAAAGATACAGAGAAGAATTCTCAAATACATAGAATTATATTGACAATCTTGCAAAGAAGCTGTAACATACAATTAGTTAGAAAAGACTAACTTGTATAAAAAAGAAAATTGATCAAAAGGTTTGGTTTAAAAAAATACGAAACGCTGTAGAGCGTTTTATTTTAACAAGATAAGTTAGAATTAACTAACTAAGAAAGGAGAATTAAATTATGAGTGTAGTAATCATAGGCGGCAATGAGTGTATGGTCCGTCAATATAAAAATTTATGCAGGGAATATCAGTGTGACGCAAAAGTGTATCCAAAACAAAACAGCAGCCTGAAAGGAATCGGAAATCCTGATCTGCTTGTTCTGTTTACCGGTACCGTATCGCATAAAATGGTACGGAATGCATTATCTGAAACCAAAGGTCAGGATGTAAAGGTTGTTCGATCCCATACAAGTTCTATGTCAGCACTGAAAAATATTCTGGAAGAAAATATAAAACAGGAGGAAATGGTATGTCCGATGAGATGATTATCCGTCATTGTTCACCCACACTTGCAGGATTAAAGACCGGAAATATTTTTAGCTGTCCATATTCCAATAAAAAGGAATTGTTCTGTGCAGTTCGTTCTTTAAATCAGAGGTTGGTGCCGAAAGGGGTTCGTGTGGTTCCACTGCGTATGTCTGCCGAAAGGGTTTTACTTTATATTTATCGTCCGAATAAGCTGGAAAGTGATCTGGCTGTAGAGGAAGCAGCAAACATTTTGGAAGAATACGGATATTGTGTGAAGGATTTTGGTCAATGTGTAGTACGTTTGAGAAGAAGGTTGTATGAGTCTGAAGAATTTCCTCACGAGATCGGACTTTTCCTGGGATATCCCCCGGAGGATGTACGTGGGTTCATAGAAAACCGCGCCGGAGGATATAAATGTACCGGAGTTTGGAAGGTATATGGGGACGAAAACAATGCAAAAAAACAATTTGACCGTTATAAAAAATGTACAGATGTGTATTGCTCACAATGGGCGCGAGGTAAGAGTATTGAGCGGCTTACAGTAGCTGTTTAATATAGATAAAATGAATGAAAAAAGAGAAGAAAGGCTGGGAATCATATGAGTAAAATTGCGGTTGTTTATTGGAGTGGAACTGGAAATACGGAGCAGATGGCTTCCGAGGTTCTGGAAGGAGCAAAGGAAAAAGGGGCAGATGCTGTTTTGTTTACATCAGCAGAATTTGATGCATCCATGTTGAATACCTATGATGCAGTTGCCTTTGGGTGTCCGGCCATGGGAGCGGAGGTATTGGAAGAAGATGAATTCCAGCCAATGTGGGATGCCTGTGAAGGTGCCCTGGGAGGAAAAAAGGTAGCATTGTTTGGTTCTTATGGATGGGGAGACGGTGAATGGATGCGTAACTGGGAAGAATCCTGCAGCAGCGCAGGAGCAGTACTTGCCTGCGACAGTGTGATCTGCAATGAGACACCGGATGATGAGGCTTTGTCTGCGTGTAAAGCTTTGGGAGCTGCATTGGTATAAATTCATCTCCGGTGAAAAGAATAGTATCAGAGGACGATGAGCATCCAGAAAGGATGCTCATTTTTAGCTATGGCCAACGAAAAAGTGGATGAGATAGTGGAAGAATTTATATTATTGTGTTACAGTGTTGGAATGGGAAAATGTCTTTTTGATTATAGGTTATTGTATGCGACAGGAGAAGAAAAATGTGTGGACGTTATTATGTAGATGATGATACAGCAAAAGAAATAGAAAAAATGGTCCGGGAAGTGGATGGAAAACTGAAAAAAGAACGCAGAGGAGATATTTGCCCTTCTCAGTCTGCAGCCGTAGTTACAGGGAAAAAACCACATCTGACAGCGGAAGAAATGATATGGGGGTTTCCGCAGTATCAAAAGAGCGGGCTTTTGATCAATGCAAGGGCAGAAACTGTGTTGGAAAGGAAAATGTTCCGGGAAAGTGTGCTTCACAGACGGTGCATGATTCCTGCCAGATCTTTTTATGAATGGGATCCGGATAGGAATAAAGTTACCTTTCAGTCGGAGAATCAGTCAATTCTTTATATGGCCGGATTCTATAACCAATTCCGGGGAGAAGACCGTTTTATTATTTTGACTGCCGAGGCTAATGCATCAGTAAAGCCGGTACATCATCGGATGCCTTTGCTTTTAGACAGAAAGGAAGTGGAAGACTGGATCTATGATGATACATTTCTGGAATTTGCGCTTCACAAGAATCAACCGAGGCTCCGGCGTGTGCAGGAATATGAGCAGATCAGTCTGTTTTCAATATAGAGTGAAAAGTGAAGCGCATCTGTTTATTTTTTGATGGAAGGAAAAAGATTTTTATCAATCTTGCCGGAGGCGATGGTCTGATCCAACCAGAGATTAAGAGAATCGATTGCCAATGACATTTTTTTCAGTTCTTTTTTTATTTTAAGAAAATCGGGCAATTCATCCTCAGATAATTTACCATCTACTGTGATTTCAATCAGCCGTTCTTTTTCACAGACCAGTTTATTGAGCGTGGCAAGCATCTCAAGCGTAATCTGTGAAAGTTCTTTTGACTTGATCTCCGGGACATATTCTATTCCGATTGGGCATTCATGAGAGCAAAAATAGTTGCATAAGGAAGGATTTTTGTAACAGTCAGCCATGGCAAGGACCTCTTCCGGATGTGGCAATGTCTTTTCACTTTCTATTTTTTCGATGCGGTCTGAGGAGATAAATGCAAGCTTTTCGGCAGCAGTCTCACGCGAATAGTTCATTTCTTCCCGACTTGTCTGATATATGGTCTTATTTTCTTTTGTGGATTTTCTTCCCATAATAAAATTCCCCTGATGTATCTGATATTGTTTTTTATCATTATATAGGATAATTGCCACAAAAGAAATGGTTTTCAGAGAAAAAGATAGAATGTTAATCAGTCAGAAAAATAAACCGCACAAACAGCGAAATAGATGGTATTATTTCTGTAAAAACATGGTTTATCACAAGTAAGAGGACAGGTATAATAAAACAATAAACCGGCTGTAAGGAGGATGAATAGAATGTTAGCGTTTATATTTATGGTTTTGTTGTTTATGGTATTTGGGAAAATTCTTGTTTTTGCTGTGAAAGCAGCCTGGGGAGTAACTAAAATTGTATGTACGGTAGTGCTGTTTCCTTTGATTTTGATCGGTATGGTTGTGGGAGGATTGATTAAAATAGCATTGCCGGTACTTCTGATCGTAGGAGTGATAACGCTGTTTATGCCGAAGAGTGCAAATTAAAAAGAAATGTTGAGGGGAGGAAAAAGGATGAAATTATTATTTAAACAAAGATTTTTTTCATGGTTTGACAGTTATGATATCTATGATGAGGCTGGAAATACAGTATACACTGTAAAAGGACAACTTTCCTGGGGACATTGTCTGAAAATCTATGATGCTTATAGAAATGAAATCGGAACTGTGCGCGAACGTATACTTTCATTTCTTCCCAGATTTGAGATTTATATGGGAAGGCAATATATTGGCTGCATTACAAAAGAATTTACTTTTTTTAAGCCCAAATTTACCATAGATTTTAACGGTTGGCATGTGAAAGGTGATTTTTGGGGCTGGGATTATAAGGTGTACGACAGGAGCGGAAGGTATGTAGCCGGAGTTTCTAAACAGCTTTTCAGATGGACAGATACGTATGTGATAGATGTATATGATCCGCAGGATGCACTGGGAGCACTCATGCTTGTCCTGGCTATTGATGCAGAAAAATGTTCCAATGATGATTAAAAATGAAACAAGGCAGAAAAAAGTCATCCGGTTTGGGTGGCTTTTTCTTTTGGAAAAATATTTTAGGATTTTCCATATATTTGCACTTGAAATACGAACATAAGTTCGATATAATAAGCGAAAGGGAGGCGAACATAAGTTTGGACAGAGTGATTTTTCATATTGATATTAATTCTGCTTTTCTTTCCTGGGAAGCTGTTTATCGTCTTTATCATTTGGGCGGAATCGTGGATTTGCGTGAGGAAGTAGCGGCTGTTGGCGGAGATATGGCCATGCGTCATGGAATTATTCTTGCAAAATCTATTCCTGCAAAGAATTATAATATTAAAACCGGAGAAAGTATTACAGAAGCACTGCAGAAGTGTCCGCATCTAAAACTGGTGCCGCCGAATTATGGATTATATGAGAAGTGCTCCGCTGCTTTTATGCAGATTCTACGGCAATATTCACCGGATGTGGAACAATATAGTATAGATGAAGTTTTTATTGATATGACCGGGACAGAAAGATTATGGGGAGAACCAGTTGTGGCGGCGAATCGGATTCGTAATCAGATCAGGGAAGAACTGGGATTTACAGTCAATATAGGGGTATCAGAAAACAAATTGCTGGCAAAGATGGCAAGTGATTTTAAGAAACCTGATCGGGTGCATACCTTGTGGAAATACGAGATAGAAGAAAAGATGTGGCCGCTTCCCGTATCGGAACTCTTTTTTGTAGGGCGGGCTACCACAAGAAAATTATTGGGCATGGGAATCCGAACGATAGGAGAGCTGGCCGGAACAGATCCGGCAGTGTTAAAGAGCCATTTGAAAAAACATGGAGAAGTGATATGGGCATTTGCCAATGGGATAGATGTCTCAGTGGTGGAGTCGGAGGCTCCGGCAAATAAAGGATATGGGAACAGTACAACGATAGCTTTTGATGTTACAGATGCATCTACTGCAAAGCTGGTGCTGCTTGCACTGGCTGAGACGGTGGGGACCAGACTGCGTGCTGCGGGAGTTTGTGCAGAAGTGATTGCAGTGGGGATAAAAACGTATGATCTGCAGTATGCAAGTCGTCAGATGACGTTGAATCATGCAACTGATATTACGATCGAGATTCATCGTTGTGCCTGCCGGCTTTTCGATTCTTTATGGGATGGAAGAGCGATTCGGCATTTGGGCATTCATACAAGCAGACTTAGAGATCATATAGATATGCGACAGCTTGATATGTTTGATACGACAGATTATGAAAAGCAGGAACAGATGGATCGGACAGTGGATGAGATCAGGAGGCGTTATGGTCGGGATTTACTAAAACGGGCTGTTTTTGTGGGAAGCAGGATAGATCATATGTCGGGCGGCATCAGCCGGGAAAAAAGAACGGTAGATTATGAGAAAGTAAAGGTGGAATAGGAGGTATCGTCGAATGGGATTTGCAATCGGTATAGAAGAAGAAAAACTTCAGGAAAAGGCGATTCGGGGGATTCCGCAGAAAGTTGCAGCAGACTGCTGGTTTACCAGTACCGGTAAGATGATTCCCAAAATGATAAAATATGAGGATGCGGATGGATGCAGGCATTTGCTGAAGAATATAGAAGTGTTAAAAAGTGATAAAAAGTATTATGCGGGGATTCAGATGTACAGGTATGACTGCAGAGCGATTGTGAATGACAGGGTACAATATTTTATTTTGTGCTATCACCCGGACAGTAATGTGTGGGATATGAGAATTCCGTAAGCATCATGGTGCCGGAAAATGACTTTACCGTTTTATTCCTTATTTGGAGCAACGGATAAATTTAACTAATTAGTGAACGAAATGGTGAAAAATAAAACGCAAAAAGAAATTTAGTAGAGTATTATATCATATAAGAATAAAGCAGAGTGTAATTCCGGTAATGCTAAGGCATTCCAGTAGTTCGAAAAGGAGAAAACTATGAAATACTATTGCAATCCAATCAATGTTCCTTATCGTTATCAATTCAATATGGATCTGCGTTCTAATGGGAGAATGCAGATTGACAGGGAAGCGGCAGATCCGTCCATGATTCTGTTTCATAAAAAATATTATATTTTTGTATCTATGAATCTGAGTGTATGGGTATCTGAGGATATGGTGAATTGGGAGGTACACAGGCTTCCGGATAATCTTCCGTTGTATGATTATGCTCCGGATGTAAGGGTCTGCGGTGACTATGTGTACTTCAGCGCTTCAAAAAAAGGAGAAGTATGCAATTACTATAGAACAAAAGACATAATTAACGGACCTTATGAAGAGATTCCAGGTACTTTTGACTTCTGGGATCCCAACCTTTTCTTTGATGATGACGGGAAAGTATATTTTTATTGGGGATGTTCGAATATTACGCCTGTATGGGGCGTGGAATTAGATCCTGCCACCATGCTTCCAAAGGCAGAAAGAATCGAACTTCTGTCCGGCGACGGCTATGAGAGAGGATACGAGAGAATGGGCGTGGATAACTGTGAATTTCCACGCAGTGAAGAAGAAGTGGAGATGATGTTCCAGGCATTTATGAACCGGGGAGGTGTACCGGCAGAGCAGGTGCCGGCACACTATATTCCCCAGATCAGAGGAATGTTTACCAGAAAACCATTTATCGAAGGTCCATGGATGGACAAGTATGAAGGAAAATATTATCTTCAGTATGCCTGTCCAGGTGCGGAGTATAATGTGTATGCAGATGGTGTATACGTATCGGATTCTCCTTTGGGACCATTTACTCTGGCTAAGAACAATCCATATTCTTATCATGCAGGCGGATATATGCCGGGAGCAGGTCATGGCTCTACTATGTGGGACAAGGAAGAAAACCTGTGGCATACAGCCACTATGAGAATCAGTGTGAATCACCAGTTTGAGAGACGTGTGGGAATCTGGCCTGCCGGTTTTGATCAGGATGGAGAACTGTTCTGCAACCAGAATTATGGAGACTGGCCCATCGCTGTGGAAGAAGGAAAAAACGATCCATGGAGAGAGCCGCAATGGTATCTTTTGAATTATGCGAAACCGACCAGCTGTTCTTCTTTTAAGGAAGGAAAGGGCGCAGATCAGGCAGTAAATGAAGATGCTACGACATGGTGGAGAGCAGACAGCACGGAGAGCGGACAATGGCTGGAAGTGGATTTGGAGAAACCAATGGATGTGAGAACGATTCAGATTAATTTTGCGGATGATGCTCTTCCCATTGCTTCTCCCGGAAAAATCCAGGGGAGTGCTACTCAACCCAGATATATTGAAGAAAGAGACCTGTGTACCAGATGGAAGCTGGAAGGCTCTCTGGATGGGAAAGAGTATTTCATCATTGAAGATAAATCTCGGGTCACCACCGATTTGCCACATGATCTGATTGTCAGAGAAGATGGAATTCAGGTTAGATTTGTCCGACTGACAGTGGTGGAGATTCCATATGATGTAACACCATGTATTTCCGGGCTTCGTGTATTTGGTATCGGTACAGGTCAAAAGCCACAGGCACCAGTATTTAAAACCGCAAGAAGCGAAGATCGTCTGGATTTGAAAGTAACGATTGAAGGAACGAAAGATGCGGTGGGATACAATATTCTCTGGGGACATGAAGAGGATAAATTATATCACAGCTATCAGATTTACAGAGATGTGAAGGATGTACAGGAAAACAGGGATGCCGTGATTGAAAAGAGAATCGGGGCACTGGTAAAATCTCAGGAATATTTTGTTCGTATAGATGCCTACAACGAAAATGGAATTACCAAAGGAAAGGTTGTAAAGTTATGAAAGCAATTAATCTGAAAACAGAACATCTGGTAAACCCGTTAGGAATTGATATCAGGAACCCCTATCTTTCGTGGAATTGCTGCGGCGGAAAAAAGCAGACTGCTTATGAGATTGAAGCAATGTCGGAAGGTCAGGTCATTTGGAACAGTGGAAAAGTAGTTTCTGACAGGATGAATGAAATTCTGGGAGTGGATGCGAAGAGCAAACAGCGCATCTCCTGGAAAGTACGGTTATGGGATGAAAATGACACGGAAGGTGAGTGGAGTAAGGAAGCTTTCTTTGAAATGGGCATTCTGGACAGAAGCCAGTTCGTGGCAAAATGGATTAATCCGGAACTTACCTGTGATCCCCAGGTACATAAGCCGGCCAGTTATATGAAGACCTCTTTTTCTGCAGAGACAACAGGAAGAGCCAGATTATATATCACCTGTCATGGTTTATATGAAGCGTATATCAATGGAACAAGAGTGGGTGATTTTGTGCTGGCACCCGGTACTTACACCTATGATAAAAAGCTGGCGTATCAGACTTATGATGTGACAGACCTTGTAAAAGAAGGAGAAAATCAGGTACAGGTCATTCTGGGAGACGGCTGGTATCGCAGCTGCTCCGGTGTTGACGGAGACCGGAATCTTTATGGGGAAGATATTGCCCTGTATTTCCAGTTGGAGATAGAGGGAAGGATTGTCTGTATCTCCGATGAAAACTGGCGGGCTTCTCAGGCGGGACCTATCCGTGAAAATGATATGCAACAGGGAGAAGTTATTGATGCTGCCATAGAAGAAATAAAAGATTACCATGAAGTAAAAGTGGAAAATTTCGGGGTAGAGAATTTTGCCTGCTCAAACTGTGTTCCGATTGCAGAGATGGAGCGTTTTGAAGGAAAAATTATCACAACACCCAATGGAGAGACGGTCATTGATTATGGTCAGAACCTGGCAGGATATGTGGAATTTACAGTCAATGCCCACAAGGGAGAAAAGATTATCCTGACTCACGGGGAATCTCTGGATGAAAACGGTAATTTTACCGCTGAGAATTTCCAGGACAGAAACCGCCATAAAGAGGGAGGAACAGAGCAGAGAGTAATCTACACCTGTAAAGAGGGTGAAAACCATTACAAATCCAGATTCACCATCTGGGGCTTCCGTTATGCAAAAGTAGAGACAGATATTGATTTGTCTTCTGCCAGATTCACTTCCATAGCGGTATACTCTCAGATGGAACAGCTGGGGAGATTTGAATGCTCCAATGCGGATGTGAATAAGTTGGTGGAGAATAGTATCTGGAGCCAGAAATCTAATTTCTGTGACGCACCGACAGATTGCCCTACCAGAGAGCGTGCGGCATGGACAGGAGATATGGGAGTATTCGTAGAGACTGGTATCTTTTTTGAGGACTGCTATTCTGTCATTCGCAAGTGGCTGGGAGAGTGCAGACTGAATCAGCATGCAGACGGGAAGGTTGCTAATATTGCTCCGAAGAACAATGTACCCAGCTTCTTCTCCGGATTGCTGGCAGGTTCTGTCGGTTGGGGAGATGCAAGTATCATTGTGCCATATTCCTTATACAGGAGATATGGAGATAAACGCATTCTGGAAGAAAACTATGAAATGATGCAGAAGTGGTATGGTTTTCTGGAAGGCAGGGCAAAACAGAAACCGGAGGGTTCGGACACAATGCCGTCTGAAAATCCATACAGTAAATATACCATCGAAACCGGTATTGATTATGGCGAATGGTGTGAGCCGGATGTGGAGAGCACCATGGCGATGCGTACACCACAGGGAAAAGTGGCAACTGCTTATTTTGCCCAGTCAGGAAAGATGCTTGCCGAAATCGCTGGAATTCTAGGAAAAGAGGAGGATGCAGCACATTATCGCAGGACTGGAGAACAGGCAGAAAAAGCATTCCATTATATTGCTGCGAAGGATGGAAAAATCCACTCTGACAGACAGGCGGAATATGTGCGGGCTATTTCTTTTGATCTTCTTACGGAAGAGGAGGAAAAGCAGGCAGCAGCAGACTTGAATGAACTGGTGGTAAAGAATAATTATCACTTGAATACAGGATTCTTATCGACCCCTTCACTCTGCCCGGTACTGGCGCAGAATGGTTACCTGGAAACCGCTTACAAACTGTTGCTGCAGGATACGATGCCCAGCTGGCTCTATGCAGTAAAGAAAGGAGCTACCACTATCTGGGAAAACTGGGATGGTATCAATGAGAAGGGCGAGGTAAAAGCTTCCCTGAATCATTATTCTTACGGTGCTGTCTGTGGATGGCTGTTTGCAGGTGTATGCGGCATCAATCTTATTGATGGAAAGATTACCATTCAGCCGCAGCCTCATAAATCTTTGCAGTATGCGAAGGCATCCTATCAGTCACCGGTGGGTGAGATTGTAAGTGGATGGAAATATGAAGGAGATCGGGTGATTTATGAGATAGAGATTCCGTCCAATGGAGAGGCAGAAGTGATTCTGCCGGATGGAAGAAGAGAAGTACTGGCGGCGGGAAGTTATCGTTTATAAATATTGTGTAAAAGGTCCGGATTTGTCCTGTAAAAGGAAATCCGGACCTTTTTGAATTAATGTAACAGATTGTTGTTTGCTGCTTCCAGTAAGGCCAGGGAAAGGCGATAATAAAGCCGTACATTGGGATCTTCCAGATTTTCAGGAATAAGACGCCTGATTTTATCCAAACGTTTCAGCAAACTGCTTCTGTGTATGAACAGTTCTTTTGAGGTTTGGGTAATACTCATTTCATTTTTTAAATACACATCTAAGGTATGAAGGTAGTTTGTATTTCGTTTTCGGTCATATTCTATGACGGTAATCAATCCGTCCGAATACAAAGAAGAAAGAGGAAGGTTCCCAGTACATTCATTAAGCATATATTCCAGAGTATAGTCAGAAAAATAATACAAAATACCTTTTTCAGGATTCAAATGGTATTTCTCCGCTGCATAGTTTGCCTGGAGAAAGTAAAAATTGGCCTGTTCAATCTGGGTGAATTTATTACTGATGCCGGCAGTATAATTCATACGATTCAAAAGTTCCTGAAACAAAACCAGGGTGTTGATGTCGGATTTTGAAGGAAGACGAATGATTCCAAGAATTTCGTCATGGCAGAGTACTGCGTAGACGATTTTGACCATTAGCGTATTCAGGGTAGAATACATGTAATCTTTAGGCATATAACGGCTGTTTCTTTTTTCGCTTAATTTGAAGCAGACCCAACATTCATCCGGATGCAGAGTAAAATGTTCATACTCAGCCGGTGTTAATGGCACATGATTGATAAGGTGCCGCAGTGCTGAAACAGCATCTGATTCTGAGGGGCTGAAACTTTGCAGATATTTCAGAAATGCTTTCTGAAAATAAGTAAAATAATAATCTGACAGGGCAAAATCACTTTCCCTGAAAGAATGATTACTTTCCCCAACGGCAATACAGCCGGTAAAATGTCCCAGCGGATAAAGATTTTTGCAGTAATAACGTATTTGCTTCGTTTCGCTCGTTTCCAGAGATGATATGTAAGGAACTGTGATTGTCCGCTCAATCTGGCATACATTTTTTATATTTTCACTAAACCGAATATCTATAGGCAGTGGAGTATCAGAGATAGTAACTAATTGCTGTTCTTTTTCTGAAGTTTCGATTTTTGCGCGCAGAATGACCTGCAGTGAATGGTCTGTAACAGAGATTTCGTTGTCAAGTATCTGAGCACCAAGTCGGAGAACATTTTGAATATTAAAATCAATCTGATTTTCAATTTCATTACGGAGTGCTGTTTCCCATTCATCGAAACGGTCAAAAATTTTACAGATATCATTAAAAATGGTCAAAAAATCCTGTGGATGTTGAATTTGTAAGATTTGCGCTCCCTGGACAATCCAGTTATGATCCAGTTGATTTCCGATACAGATCAGATAAACGTTTTTGGTGGCCGAAATAGTATTCAGTATATTTGCATATGCAAGGTACAGCTGACCTTCTTCAAGGTTTGTTCCCGCTTCACATAAGAGTGGTCGAGACAAAGATAAGGCTTTATTTTTTGGGCCAAAGCTTCTGGTTTTATATACATCCGGCAGATGGTCTCGGATAATATCTAAATTTAACTTCATAGGATTCCTCTTTTGGGGCAAAGATGTTTCAATGTTACAGATTAAAAATATATCCTTACCTTATTATAAGTGATATGCAAGAAAATATCTATAGATAAGAAAAAAATCATGGAGAGAGTCTACATTTTGTATAGTGATAACGCTATTGTAGTCGCATTTTTATGACCTTAGCAGATATTTTTCTGAATATGGAGTATTTGTAATGAAAAAAGAGGAACAAAAAGGAGACTTCTGCTTATTATAATTTCATCTTAGTGTAGTCTGTAAAAAAGTCAGAAATAATGTTAGTATTTATGTATAAAAAAATCGAAGGAAAGGCAAAAAAATAGTGAAAATGCACAAAGAAGAAAGGAGAAACATAATTATGAGTAAGAAAATTGATGCACGTTTGCCGAAAAAGAATGGGACGGGAGTATATGAAAGCTATGCTGCAATCAGATCACCCTGGGAAAAGCTGGTGAGTTATAAAGATGCTATGCATTACGTCTCCAGATATAATGCGACATTAAGTGCAGCATGTATGCAGGCACTTCGTATTCTGGTTCCGGATTATGCGGAACGTGCACAGGATATGTGTGAGGCAGCATATCAGAAGCTTTATTATCTTATGACAAATTATGGAGCATATGCCATGGATGAGCATAATGTACATCCGTTTTGCCGGGGCAGCTTTGTGGGAGCTCTTACGGGAGACTCAGGGGACGAAGCTTTGCTGATGTGTGGACGCGTACAGGATTTTGGTACATATCGTGCGGAAAAAGAATTGGATGTTTGTGACTGGGATATTGTTGGATCTGAATTATGCCGGGCTACTACGCAGTCTCTGGAAGCTACCAGCAGGGCATGGTCTGAGAAACTTCGCCCCGGAACACAGTTGGAATTTCATATGGTAGAAGCGAAGGGCTGCGGAGACTGCCATTGCCGTATTGTAGCAGAAAGCCGTGAAAAATATCCGATGCCTTCTCATGCACAGTGGGAATGCTTTGGACCTGTTGCAACAGCAGATCAGATTAAGTTTACGGAAGAAAAGGACATGGTCAAAGAGTCGATGGTATTCCGTGAAGAGTGTGATTACACCTTTACAAATGGAACGAATGTAGAGCACGATGACAGCAGTGTTGCGGATCTGATGGGAAGATCGAATGCTGCTGCAGGATATATATTTCCGACAATCAGCAATCTGCTCAGACAGGGAAAACTGGACGAAAAAGTAGTGGATCATGTATTATGGTGTGTTTGCGAAGCTGCCGGAAAAGCAGTTTACGGAGAACATTATTCCAGGGAAGGACTTCGTAACTGGCTTGGTGCACCGGCAGATTTGAATGATGGAAGACTGATGGGCGGACATATCGAAATGTTCCTGCAGGCTCTTCGTGTCCCTTACGAGATTGAAGCGTTTAACAGTGAAGAAGTAGTTTATGTAATTGATCGAAACACTCTTTCTGTATTTGAACCAAAGCTGGCAGATGCTTATGTGGCATACTGGTATGGTATGACCAGAACACTGGTAAATGCACAGTGGTTCCTGACAGAAGAAAAAGAGGGTACTCCTGCTGATAAGCTGCGTATTAAGATTGCAAAGAAAATTGATAAATTCTGTTAATGAGTCTGTTTGGGAAAGGAGCACGTTATGTATAGAAATGTTTATAAATATGACGATATGAAACGCAAAGAACATATGGCTGTAAGAGAAAATGTGGGCTGGTATCTGTGGACACATCAGCTTGTAGAGGTGAAAGGTGAGGATACTGCAGCATTTTTAGATAAGTTGTTTACAAAGCCAATTGCTAATCTGAAAGTAGGAAAAGAACGTTACACTACCATGCTGGATGAGAACGCTGAGATTATTGATGACGTAGTGGTTTTCCGTCTGGAGGAGCAGAGATACTGGGTATCCACATTGTTTGCGACCTATCTGCTTATGTGGATGGGGGCTCACAAAGGAGAATACAAAGTGGAATTTGAGAATGTAACATCACAGTACCATATGTATGCGGTTCAGGGACCAAAATCCAGAGATATGGTAAATGCTCTTGTGAAAAACAATGTGGATGACCTGAAGTTTTTCTCATTTGTGGATAATGAAGTGGATGGTATCCCGGTGATGATTAACCGTGCCGGATTTACCGGAGAGAAGCTTGGATATGAGGTTTATGTATCAGCAGATCAGGCAGAGGTGATGGAACAGAAGCTGAAAGCAGCAGGAGAGCCGCTGGGAGCAGTGGAGGTGACAGAATTCCAGGTAATGGCATGGACACTCCCTACGGAGGCAGGTTTCTATTATATGCGTGATCTTCGACACACCAATCCTTTTGAAGTCGGTCTGGAAAAAGGAATTGACTGGGAAAAAGATTTTATTGGAAAGGAAGCACTTCTGAAAGTCAAAAAAGAGGGAGCCGCAAGAGAAATGGTTGGTTTTACGGTGGATGAGGCGGATATTTATATTCGCAGCAAACACCTTGGCGGTCCAGGAGAAGCCGTATATGTTAATGATGAGGAAGTAGGTCGTGTTTCAAAATTCGTGTACAGTTATGTCCAGGAGAAAAACAATGGATATATTCTTGCCAGAAAAGGTGCGCTGAAGGTTGGGGATCATGTGGATATCCATGGATATGAAGCTGTGATTACAGAAACCAATTTTTTATAAAGAAGGAGTGAAAAGTGTATGATGAATTTTGATCCTGCAGCAATGTCTGCCCAGATTATGAGAAGCTATATTGATGATACCCTTCCATTGGAAGAAATGCTTTATGTAAAAGGAAAAGTGGCAATTGTAACAGGTGGTACTTCCGGTCTTGGATTCTGCGTAGCACAGCGTCTGTGTCAGGGTGGTGCCAAAGTAGTTATTGCAGGAACTACGGAGGTAAAAGGAGAGGCTGCCATCAAACTTTTGAAGGAAAAGAATTATGAAGTGACATTCTGTAAGACAGATGTGAGAAAAGAAGAGGAGGTAAAGCATCTGGTAGATTTTACAGCAGAAACTTATGGCTCTGTTGATATTCTGGTAACCTGCGGCGGTTCTTGGAGTTTTGCCCATGTGTATGATATGCCGGAAGAAGAATTTATGAAGACCATTGATATTAACCTGACAGGTGCATTTCGCTGTGCAAAACATGTCAGCAAGTATATGGTAGAAAATAAGGTTCAGGGTAAAATCGTATTAGTTTCCTCCAACTGTGCTTATGTGTCTCAGCCTGTTTTCGGCGGTTATGCACACTATGTTGCCTCCAAAGGCGGCGTGGTTGCCATGACTCAGGAACTGGCAAAAGAACTGAAGCGTTTCGGTATTATGGTAAATACCGTGGCTCCGGGAGGTATGAAAACGCCGGGGGCTCTCACGAATGGTCCGGTTCGCACCCTTCCTCCGGAAAAACAGATGGAGTTGGGACAGGAACTTATGGTTGCCGGAGTTGATGGAATTCCAACGGCAGACAGCGTTGCTATCGTAATTTATGGTATGTGTACCAGAATGGCAGATGGGGTCACAGGAGAATGTATTGTAGCAGATGGCGGAATGATGAGAAATATTGTATCCTTCCAGCCGGCAGTTGCCCAGTATCCGCCAGCAGAATGAAATTGCAATACATGTGGTTATGAAGGACGTAGTCCTGAAGAATTATGAATTATAATAAGATAAGAGCCATGGAGTTTTTCTTCCATGGCTCTTATTAATAAAAAGGAGATGATGTATTACTTTTTGATACCCTGCAGGATGCGATTCAGCTGTTTGATGCTTTCTTCATCAGCACCGCCCTGTTTCAGGAGACTGACCAGAGTCATACGACCCATCATACGCTGCAGTGCCGGGTTGTCTTTTACGGCATCGGCTACGTCTCCGCGCTCAGAAGCTCCTTTTGCCATCATCTGGTCGATGATAGCACCAGCCTGAGGATTTGCCTTGATATCGGCTAATTTGTCATTGATGGAGAAGCATTCCGGATCCAGTTCGTCCGCATCAAACCAGTTGGTAACAGGAGCTCTCTTTACAAAGATATAATCATCATTTGGTTCTGCCACTTTGCGGATAGAGATGGTATCGGTACAATCACCGGCTTTTGCTTCTACCTTATGCTCACCTGCAATCGGTATGGAGAAAGTGAATACGATCCTGCCTTCTTTTGTTTCCGCTTCTTTTCCATCCACAAACAGAGTAACTGCCGGCTGGTTGGAATATACTTTTACTTCTGTCACATCTTCCGCACGGTCCACATAACGGCTTCCGCAGAGATGAACAAAGGCATCTTTTTTGTTCCATGCTGCTTTGTACAGATAGAAAGCATCTTTCTTTGTCTTACGGTCGATGGTTACAAGTCCTTTCTGGTTTTCCCCATGTTTTCCACCTTCATCTCTGCCGTCAGCAGCGAAATCAAAGAGGTTCCACACATGGGTAGCCCATAACCAGGGACGTTCTTCAATCATTTTCAGCATATGTTCATGATATACGGCCTGATAGGTTTCGGTGTAATCCCCTTTCTCCGGTGTCGTGGACTGGTACTTCGGATTGGCATCTGCACCATATTCAGAAAATCCGATGGCTCTGTCCGGATATTTTTCATGGTACTCATCAAAGAATTCATCATTCTGCTCCAGATCACCCAGATACCAGCCAAAGTACAGGTTGTAACTGTTGATATCGGGAATCTCCAGAATCGGACTGTCAATTTCAAGCATAAATACATTTGCCATAGTAGTAGGACGGGTAGCATCCAATCTGTGGCAGAGGTCATTCAGCAGACGGTGATTTTCCAGCAGGTCTTCATTTACCGTGCTTGCTGCGGTGATTTCGTTGGAAAGTCCCCAGCAGATGATAGACGGATGGTTATAGTTCTGTACGATAAGTTCTTCCATCTGAGAAAGGGTATTGGAACGACCGTCTTTCATATGCATGGTAATGTACGGAATCTCGGCCCACACGATCAGACCGTTTTCATCACACAGATCATAGAATTCCTGTGCATGCTGGTAGTGTGCAAGGCGAAGCGTGGTGGCACCCAGCTCTTTGATGATTTCCATATCTTTTTTGTGGTGTTCCATTGTCAGTGCATTGCCCACACCTTTAAAATCCTGATGACGGGATACGCCTCGAAGAAGATAGCTGCGGCCATTTAAGAAAAAGCCTTTCTGTGGATCGATTTTGAATTCACGGCATCCGAAGCGTGTGCTTACTTTGTCACCGCTTTCCAAAGCTGCCTGGGCAGTGTACAGGTAAGGATCATCCACACCATCCCACAGATGGACATTCTCAATGGTGAACACTGCTTTCGCATGTTCATTTTCCACAGGAGCGGTAATGGTTTCTCTGTTTACGGTAAAATCTACAGCGGAAGCAGAACCTGTCACCCATGCTTCAACGGTTACGGTTGCTTTCTTTGTATCCAGATCAACGACAGGAGTTATCTTGATGCCGGGTGTGCCGCAGTAATCCAGGGCAAAATGAGCTTCCGGCACGATGATCATATTGACATTCCGGTATAAGCCGCCGTAGAAAGTGAAATCGGCTTTCTGCGGATAAACAGTGGTATTGTCATCATTATCCAGAGAAACAACAAGAAGGTTGTTGTCCTGAAGCTTTTCGGTAATATCAATACGGAAAGTGGAATAGCCGCCTTCGTGATGGCATACGTTCTCACCGTTGAAATATACGTCGGCAGTCATAGCAGCTCCAAGAAATTCGATATAGACACGATCGGAGTCTTTCTTGTCTGGTTTTGTAAATTCTTTTACATACCAGCAGGTACCCCGATGATAATCATTTCCGCCGTCCTGGCCGTCAATGGCATTCCAGGTGTGGGGGAGTGAAACAGCTTCACCTTCGGCAGCTGCGGCTGAAACCGCATCAACTGCTGTTTTGACAAATTTCCAGTTTTCATTCATGGTTGATAATTTTCTCATATTCGATTCCTTTCTATAATAAGATTCATAAAAGGCACTTGCTACATTGGTAACCAGTGCCTTCTATTCTGTTGGGATAGTATTATTTTCCTTCTGCCTGTGCAGCAGCTTTCTTTGCTGCGATACGTTTCTGAACTTCTACCATATCTGCTTTTGTCAGGTGACAGAATTTCATAGCGATTAAGGTACAGATCCATCCGATGATTGGAAGACCGAACATGACGATCATGGTTACCCAGAAAATACCGGGAGTCAGTGCATCGCCGGGCTGCGGCATGGTTGTGGTATAACCGATCAGGGCTACGGCTCCCGTTGCCATCACAGCGGAGAAAGAAGAAATAACCTTGTCGATTAAGCTGTAGGTACCGGTAATAACAGCAGGTACATAGCGGCCGCTTCGGTCCAATTCGTAATCAATAATATCAGACATAAATGCGGTGCTGGCTGTGGTAACGCACATGTTGGCACCATTTTTTGCCAGAGTCAAAATGACGTAGATAACAGTGAAAACGCCCATTTGAGCAATCTTTGTCGGGTCAATGATAATAAAGAATGCCCACATTACAACACTGATGACGATACAGATGCGTGTCCAGGTCACGATCGTCAACTGGCTGCCATGCTTTCCGGCATATTTTGCACCGATGATGGCGAAGATAATGGAAGGAAGCATACCAACTACGGTAAGAGTGGTTCCAAGTCCCATATTTCCGATAATGATACCATTCATCATGGTAGTAATTATGGACTGGGAAGCAGTCTGCTGTGCGATTTTGTCAGAAGCGGCAGATACTATATAGCACTGAAGCGGACGATTGTTTTTGATAATCGCAATCATATCTTTAAGCTTCAGATTCTCTTTTTTTGTTGTAAGACCGGCAAAGTTCTCCGGTTTATCGTATTCTGATACGCCGATACATACCAGAACAACACCCACTGCGGCAATTGCCAGACAAACCTTACATGCCGCACCTAAAAATTCCGTATTATAGGTACCTCCGAATTTTGGCAGCAATACAACATTCAATGCAATACTTAGAACCATAGGAATGATATAGTTCAATGCGGTGGACCATACACTGATGGTAGGGCGCTGTTTGGGATCGTTGCTGATCAATGGATTGATGGTAAGTGCTGTCATGTTTGCGATGGTGTAGCCAATGACATACACAACATAGCATAGTGTAAATGCTACAATGCCAAGACCTTTTCCGGCTGCCCAGTTGTACATTGCCATCAGAGCCAGGGCTTCAATTGCAAAACCGATAATGATCAGGATACGGATTTTGCCAAAACGGGTATTTACTTTATCGTAGATAAAGGCAAGCATCGGATCTGTGACACCGTCTAATATTCGGGTACAGGTTAAAATTACACCTACAACGGCAGTGGAAATACCGAAACCAATGCTGGCAGCATAGCTTGCCATATTGATCAATGAGTAAATACTCATACCAATAAACGCGTTACACGCAACTAAGATGATTTGCCAGAGCTTGGCACGGCGATACTGTACGCCGTCAATTTCGCTCTGGGTAAGCTTTTTTTCTTTTGCCATAAAAGAATCCTCCCTTTTCTTTCTGCATCTTGCACCGGATGCGTTTCTATCTCTACTATAAATGAAAAAGATTTTGAATATGGTTCGGTTTTTCGTAAAAATGTTATGGAATTTAGCAACATTTTATATTTGAATGAAAAACAGAACATATAAAAGAATTTATGAACACCAAGTTCTGTCCATACATTTTAATATATAGCAAGTAGGCTGAGGCGTACGTGAATGATAAAAGGAGAAAAAAGGTATGAATGGAGAACAATTCAGAACAGAACAAAAGGAAAGTACAGTCGGCAGTGCAGTGATTACAGTAAATTCTAAACCGTACATAATGATGGCGGGAGAAGTTCATAATTCCAATTCCTCATCTACAGAGGCTATGGAGCCCATATGGCAGAAGGCAAAGAAACTGAACATGAATACTTTGCTGCTTCCGGTAACATGGGAAATGCTGGAGCCGGAGGAAGGGCAGTTTGAATTCCGGTTAGTGGATGGACTTATTGCACAGGCAAGAGAGTGTGAAATGCATATTGTATTTCTCTGGTTCGGAGCATGGAAAAATGCACAGTGTTATT
Organism: Lachnospiraceae bacterium; assembly: GCA_004556655.1. Taxonomy (GTDB): domain Bacteria; phylum Bacillota; class Clostridia; order Lachnospirales; family Lachnospiraceae; genus Oliverpabstia. The sequence goes on from SFGF01000002.1 coordinate 28,756, forward strand.
ATGCTCCTGCCTGGGTAAAATGCAATCCGGAACGCTTCTGGCGGGCGGAGGTTCAGAAGGGAAAGAAAAAAGTGAATCTGGAGAAATTCCATGGAATGCCATATACGACTCTTTCCAGTCATTGTGAGGAGACGCTGCAGGCAGACAGCAGAGCATTTGCCATGCTTATGAAGCATATAAAAGAAGTGGATGAGAAAGAACACACAGTCATAGCCGTACAGGTGGAAAATGAACCGGGTCTCCAGGGAGCGGCCAGGGAACATTCGGATTATGCGGATGAACTTTTTGGAAAAGAAGTTCCTTCTGCGTTTGTTGCTTATATGAGAGAGAACACAGCAACTATGCGCAAAGATGTAAAAGCTGCTATGGAACAGGGACAGGAATCAGGAAGCTGGGAAGAAGTGTTTGGAACGGCTGCGGAAGAAATATTCCATACATATTCGGTTGCCGGATATATCGACCGTGTGGCAGAGGCGGGAAAGAAAGAATACAATTTGCCGATGACAGTCAATGCGTGGCTGGACAAGGGGCAGGAGCCGGGAATGTTCCCAAGCGGCGGTCCGGTGGCCAGAATGATGGAAGTATGGAAATACAGAGCACCACATATTGATGTACTTGCGCCGGACATCTATGTACAAAATTTCTGTGAGGTTTGTGAGGAATATACGAAGATGGGAAATCCGCTGTTCATTCCCGAAACGGCGGTACACAGTCACGTGGCACCGCGTCTGGTGTATGTGATCGGTCATCATCATGCCATTGGTTTTGCACCGTTTGGATTTGAAGATATGGGACAGCCGTTCTCTGCTACAGACAGTTATCTGTTCGGAGTGGATACTTCAGATCCGCTGCTTTCTGTACCCCAGGATATCGAAGAGTATGCATGGTACGGACACACTTTGAATTCCATGATGTCGCTTCTGACATCCAGATACGGAACCGGAGAACTGCAGGCAGTCATTAGCGAACAGCCGGAACAGGATATGATGATTTTTGGTCAGTATGGATTTAAGATTCTGATGGCAGTACCATTTATACCGAGAAAGGACGGTGTGTGTCTGGCACTGCAGATTGCAGAAAATGAGTTTTATCTCATTGCCAATGGCTGCATGATTGCTCCGTTTTCAACAAATCCGGAAAAACCTCATGTGGACATCCTGTCTCTGGAAGAGGGAGAATTCCGGGATGGGGTATGGCATATGACCCGCAGACTGAATGGGGATGAAGTGGCATCCATGAGATATGATAAACCGACTCTCTTGAAAATCAAATTATTTTCTTATCAATAAAAAGAAGGGGCTGTCCTGAAAACGTAATTCAGAGACAACCCCTTCCTTATTTTTTATAAGCGTTACGATATTCGGTTGGAGACATACCTGTCATTTTTTGAAAACAGGTATAAAAATAGCTTCGATTACCGAAAGCCAGATGGTCGCTGATTGACTGAATACTCTGTGTTGTTCCGGAAAGCATCAATTTTGCCTGTTCGATTTTTCCCTTTAATATATAATCGTTGACGCTACATCCCATTTCTTTTTTGAACTTATGAGAAAAGTAATATCCTGTGTAACCTGTTCGCTTTGCCAGTTCTTCGATGGAGATGGATTCTGTCAGGTGGCTTTTGATATATTCACAGGAATTGCGGATCAGGTTGGATACGGAAGTGTTCCTTTTTACTTCCTGTACACGGCTCACATAATCATCCAGCATTTCAGCACATAATCTTTCGGTATCTGTTATGGATTTACAGCATTCGATTTTCTGTGCATAGTAATCATTCAGATCATAGCTGATATCCGGAGATAATCCTCCGGTGATGCAGGCTCGGGAGCAGAGGGTCAGCAGTACAATACAATTGTTCTTGTGATAGCGGAGAGAATCCCCGATATCTGCTTTCATACCATAACTGAGCAGATGTGATTTTTGTACAGCTTCCTTATACCGGGGATCCCCATCTGCCAGCAACTTGCAGAACAGCTGTTCATTCATCCAGATTCCGGGATGGGAATTGCTGCTTAAGGAAACGTGATCTGTTTTGGAGGAAGTATTCGAGTTCAGCCAAACCACATCCATGGTACTGATACGCTCCTGATTCAGACAGTAATGAAGCATGACTGAATACTGCGCCAGAATATTGGAGGGTATGGTAGGAATATTTTCAAAAATTTTATGCATGGAAGAACGCAATTTTACGGACAGGTCATAAGAATCCAGCTTTTTACGGAGAATCAGGTGTGTATCCCGGCCGCCAAAGATAGGACCGATCAGATAGATGCTGTCTAATATAGTCCCATCAAAACAAAAACCGGCGATCCAAAGTAAATTGGATTCGGCTTCTAGTATCAAAGGATAGTGTTTTCCGTTCTCCAGATGCTGCAGAATTAAGTTTTTAAACCCGATAAAGTCAAAGAAAGAACCTGAAAACAGATCGTTGGGCCAATCTGTTTTCAGTAGATTAAAATCTGTATCATAATTCCAATAATGCAAATCATAATTACAATTAATCAATTCCATGAAAAAAGACATTCTCTCATTTGTTTCCATAGTTCTTTCCTTTCTTTTTAATTCGTGTGCCTATTTTCTAAATAAAATAGGGAAGCAGAAGCTCTCTGTCGTGTTCGCCGCAGATGCGTATCACAGCTCCCTTCAATAATTCAGGCTTATTGCAGATGGAAAATAGAATAAACTGGCTTAAGGAAGATCGAAGGGCAAGTTTGTCACCCTCCGTGGATTCAAAATATACTTCATGTTCACATTTTCTCACATCCTCAAGAAATTGCTTCAAGTCTATTGTATTTTGAAAAGCAAATGTAAATTCCATAGGCAACCTCCATAAGTTTTATCTCCAACTTCCCAGATAAGCCAGGCTCTCTTTAGGTTTACGTGTCTGGGTGGCGCGATCCACGGCAATCAGACCGAAGGTCATAGAATAACCTTTCTGCCATTCGAAATTATCCATGAGACTCCAGTGGCAGTAGCCTTTTATCGGAAGACCATCCCGGATACAGTTCTGTACACCGGTCAGGGCTTTTTCGATAAATGCCACACGTCTGCTGTCGTCCGCTGTGGCAATTCCGTTTTCTGTTACGATCAGATTCCCCTTAAAATCCTCTGCCACTTTACGAATCACATGTTCCAGTCCTTCCGGATAGAATTCATAGTTCATCTGTGTCATCTCCGCTCCTTCCGGATAGGGAAGTCCTCCATTGGGACCGAATAAAGATCTGGTATAGTTCTGTACGCCCAGGAAATCATCACCCTGAATATAAGGAAGATAATGGGTAAATTCATCGTTCCATTCCTTCTGAGCAAAGGATTCTCCGCCGGCTTTGGCCACCTGCATATCATGAAGACTTAAGGTAAGCCCCACCTGAATCTGAGGTGCCAGTTCTTTGATTACCGATTTGGCAGCCTGATGTGCTTTCATAACAAGGATGTCCCCTTCTCTGGTTCGCATGGAGGTAAAATTCTCTACCTTTTCAACTCCGAAAACTTTTTTATTTTCTTCAGCCACCGCCTGCTGATCTGCCATCATCTTCTGTAAGTTGATACCGACCTGAACGGTGCCGTCAGCATCGTCTTTGCCCGCAGCCGCCTGTGCCATCTGAGCCATCATCTGGCGTTTGTATCTTTCGGCGATTGCGGCAATCTGCAAGCCCATATTTGCCTCGTTGATGGTGCAGACATAATGGAGTTCATCGCCTAATTTTTCAATTACATATCGGGTGTAACGTGCAAAATCTTCCACTGTGCTTTCTGCTTCCCAGCCGCCTTTGCCGATCAGCCAGACCGGGCTGGAAAAATGATGAAGGGTTACCATTGGTTCGATGCCGTTTGCTTTACAGCAGAGGATTACGTCACGATAGTGTTCAATGGCTTCTTCGCAAAATTTGCCTTCTGCCGGTTCGATTCTTGCCCACTCCAGTGAGAATCGATAGGCATTCAATCCTGCGTCTGCCATCAGGCGGATATCCTCTTCGTAACGATTATAGTGGTCAACCGCATCAAGGGACGGCTCCGCATAGCTGGTGTGTACCATATGCTCCATAGCCCAGCAGTCACTGTTAGTGTTATTTCCTTCTACCTGATGGGCTGCAGTTGCTGCACCCAGTAAAAAATCCTGTGGAAAATGTGTCATGTTTTTGACCTCCTTAGTCTGAATACGTTTAAGACTATTATAGAGAAATACAGTAAAAATAGGGTTTTGAAATTAATGAAAATGTTCCGAAAATCGTCAATAAAATGTTTGCTGATTAATTATAGTACATTTTCATGAATTGCAAAACGCTGAAATGGAAAAGAAAGAGTAATATTGCTATGGAGACAATGAAACTCAAAGAAAAGGAAGGTTTATTCAATGAAGAATCAAATGACAAAAAGCGAGGTATTGTTCCGGGAAAAGCCGGTATGGACAGCAATTTTTTCCATGGCAGTGCCTTCCTGTATCACCATACTGGTAATGGTGATTTACAACATGGCCGATATGTTTTTTATTGGACAGTTGGGGGATACTTCGCAGGTGGCTGCGATTTCCGTTGTGAGTCCGGTATTTTCCCTGGTCACAGCTGTTGCTACGATGGTTGGAGTAGGAGGGTGTTCCGTTATTGCGAATGCTACGGGAGCAGGAAGAGCGGATGACGCTAAGACTTATGCCAGTTTGTGCTGTTGGTTTTCCATACTGTTTGGGATTATTGCTGCCCTCATCTTGCTGTTAGGAACGAATCCTATATTAAAGATTTTAGGTGCAAACGAGGAATTTATGAATTATGCAAGTACTTATATGAAAATACTTGCTTTCGGTGCCCCTTTTATGCTGCTGTCAACAGTCCTTGCAACTGTTCTGAGGGGAGATGGCGCAATCAAAGAGGGTTTGATTGGAAATATGGTTGGTACGGTGCTCAACATTATCCTGGATCCGATTTTTATTCTGGTGCTGCACAAAGGAGTAGCAGGAGCCGCTGTAGCTACGGTAATTGGAAATATGGTAAGCAGCATGTTCTACCTGCACTATATTATAAAGAAATCAGCTTTTTTAAGTATTTCTCCACGGGACGCAAAGAGAAAACCGGCGGCTTTGTTACATATTATGGCGATAGGTCTGCCAAATGGCATCAGCAGTATACTGTCCGGTTTTGCATCTACTTTTTCCAATCAGCTGCTGGCAGGTTATGGAACCAATGCGATTGCGGCGATGGCGGCTGCCGGAAAGGCAACCATGATTATTACCATGATTCAGATGGGAATCTGTATGGGAACTCAGCCGTTAATGGCGTACAATTATGGGGCAAAAAATCTGCCCAGACTGAAGGAAATACTGAAGAAGGTAGGAATTCTTACATTTGTTCTGGGTTCTTTCGTCATGCTGGCAAGTTTCTTCGCAAGACATGCGCTGATTAGTATGTTCCTAAAAGATTCCGGCGCAGCGGTAATGGGAGAAAATCTGGTAATATTTCTGATGATTGCCAGTCCTGTTGTAGGATTCTATTATTTAAGTACCAATTTCCTGCAGGCATCAGGAAATGCTCTGGCAGCCACAGTCGTGTCGGTTTTGAGACAGGGAATCCTGTTGATTCCGGGGCTTTATCTGATGGAGCGGCTGATGGGTTTGATAGGAATCGCAGCAGCACATACCATTGCGGATGCATTGTCTGCACTGATTGCAGTGGCAGTCTGCATCTGGCAGTATCGTATTCTTAAGAACACGAAAAATAAAACAATATAAAAGAAAGAGGTAGCAAAATGGCAGTAAAAGCAGTACAGCAGATTATGCTGGGAAGCGTAACGAAGAATGAAAAGCAGGCTCAGGAAACTTTAAAAGAGGTAAAAAAAGTCGGTTATGATGGAATTGAGCTGAATGGTTTTATGATTCGTCCGACTCCCTTTATCGTGCGCATGATGACAAAGATGGCCGGAATGCCTGTGGGAAAAGGCGGCAGTTTTGACTGGGAATCTATGATTCACCAGGCGGGATTGTCCGTTGTCAGTGTGCATGAAGACTTGGGAATGATCAGGAATCAGCCGGATCAAGTAATCGAGGAGGCAAAAAAGTTCGGAACAGACAAAGTTGTTATCACCGGCATGTACCGTTTTGATTATTCTGATAAAAAGGCTGTATTGAATCTGGCTCATGATCTGAACGAGGCCGGCGAAAACCTGAAAAAATCAGGAATTCAGCTTTTGTATCATAATCATAACTGTGAATTCAGAAAAGTGGAAACCGGTAAAACGGCATATGATCTTATCATCGAAGAAACCAATCCGGATTATGTCGGGTTTGAACTGGATTCCTACTGGCCCACGGAGGCGGGTGTGTCTGCCATTCAATTGATGAAGCAGCTGGGAAACCGAATGAGGCTGTATCATATCAATGATCGAGGAACGAGGCTAAAGGGACCATCCATGACACCTATTTTGAAGTCAGACAGTATGGAACTGGGTTATGGGAATATGAACCTGAAAGAATTGGTTGAGCAGGCTTTGCGTGTGGATGTGGATGCCATTATTCTGGAGAGCCATAAAAACTGGGTGGATAAGTCCCCCATTAAGTCGTTACAGATAAGTGCAGAATTCTTACATCGGGAAATGCACTGATCTATAAATAAAAAAACAGGAGGAACAAAAATGGATTTTTCAAGTGTAAAAGGAAAAGTAGTAATCGTAACCGGTGCGAGCAGAGGAATCGGAGAGGCAATCGCAAAGGTTTATGGTGAAAATGGAATGAAGGTAGTGTGTGCAGCCAGAAGTAAAGAACAGGGACAGATTGTAGCAGATGAAATCTGCGCAAAGGGTGGAGATGCCATCTTTGTACAGACGGACTGCGGTGATATCGGTCAGATAAAGGCACTGGTTAATACCGCAGTGGCACATTACGGAAAATTAGATGGAGTGGTAAGTAATGCCGGAATCGGTCAGGGAGGATTTCCGCTGCATGAATATGAAATGGAAGAGTATGATCGGATTTTTGCGTTAAACAGCAAAGGTGTATTTGCAGGTATGAAATATGGTGCTGAAGCTATATTCAAATCTCACAGTGAGGGTGGTTTCCTGATCAATGTGGCTTCCGTGGCGGGAATCGTTCCTCAGCGAGGACAGGCTCTTTATACTGCAACGAAACATGGAGTAATCGGTATGACAAAGTCAGCAGCTTTGGACTATGCTTATTATGGAATTACTGTAAATGCCATTTGTCCTGGTTATACGCGGACCTCCATCTTTGGAAATGCTCCGGAGCAGGCACTGACAATGTTTGCAAAAGACTGTCCGGCAGGCCGTATGGGAAATCCAGAAGAATGTGCATATCTGGCACTGTTTCTGGCAAGTGACATGGCACGCTATATTACAGGAGCGGCGATTCCGGTTGACGGAGCACTGGCGGCAGGACATCAGAATGTTTCGACCTGGAAACATCCGGAAATAAGAGAATAAATAAGCGTTTACTGTTCATTCCGTGACCGGTAATCACGCTTCGAAGGAAATAGAGACATGAAGGAAAAAATATGGTATCATAATGTTACTATTATAAAAGGAGCGATGAAAATGAATTATCAGGAAATACTGGAGCAGGCCAGGGGATGTATTGGTTCTTACTGTAAAGCCTGTAATGTCTGTAATGGAAGAACGTGCCGGAACCAGATTCCGGGGCTGGGTGCAAGCGGTGTATGCAAAATGTCAGGATGAAAAGCAAACATAGAATTGTCGGATAAACAGTGGGTGCCGTTCCAGAACGGAAGACAGAAAGGAACGGCACTGTTATATTCAGGAATGCGCCATGGCATGGCGTTTAATCGCATCAAAGCTTTCAGGGCTGAGTACATGCTCCATCCGGCAGGCATCCCGTACAGCAATCTGTTCGTCTACGCCTAACTGCATCAGCCAGCGCGAAAGAAGCACATGGCGTTCATACATGGTGTCTGCAATTTTCTGTCCCGATTCGGTTAAGGTAATGTGACCGTTGTTGTCCATATTGATATATCCGTTTTCACGGAGATTCTTCATCGCTACACTTACGCTGGGTTTGGAGACTTCCAGTTCAACTGCGATATCAATAGAACGGACATAAGACTGGCGCTGATAAATCATCAATATAGCTTCCAGGTAGTTTTCGGCTGATTCATGTATTTTCAAAACTATCACCTCGTTTTCATGTTTTACGAAATATACCATTAAATGTAGTTTATCATATATAGAGAGAAAGTTCAAATATAACTGTGTTTTTCCCAGAGCGTGGGTGATCCCAACATCGAAATCCTATAAAAAGAACATGGAGTGACGGTAACAGTGACAGGCAGTGAAAAATGTGATATAAATAAAACAAAAACTCATTCAGAAATCAAACAGCAGGAGGACAGAGACAATGAAAAAAATAGGTTTTATCGGTACCGGCGTGATGGGAAAATCCATGATACGTAATCTGCAGAAGGCAGGATATGAATTGTATATATACAATCGTACAAAGGAAAAGGCAGCGGAGCTGATGGAAGAGGGAGCCATCTGGTGTGACACTCTCGGGGAATGTGCAAAAAATCGTGACGTAGTAATTACAATTGTGGGATATCCCAAAGATGTGGAAGAAGTTTATTTTGCTGAAAATGGAATTCTGAAAAATGCAGATGAGGGGACATATCTGATTGATATGACGACCACCAGTCCAAAGTTATCTGTGAGAATCTATGAAGCAGGAAAGGAAAGAGGTCTCCATGTGCTGGATGCACCGGTATCAGGCGGCGATGTGGGAGCAAAGAAAGGTACTCTGGCAATTATGGTTGGAGGTGAAGAAAAAGATTTTGAGGCTTGTCAGGAAGTGCTGGCGGCCATGGGCACAAGCATAATCTATGAAGGTCCGGCAGGAAGCGGGCAGCATGTGAAGATGGCCAACCAGATTGCCATAGCAGGAGCAGTCAGCGGAGTCTGTGAAGCGATTGCATATACGAAAGCCATGGGCGTTGATGTGGATACGATGATAGAGACGATTAAGGGCGGAGCAGCAGGAAGCTGGCAGCTTTCCAATCTGGGTCCCAAGATGGCGGCTGGTGATTACGCTCCGGGATTCTATATCAAGCATATCATAAAGGATATGAAAATTGCTGAGGAGGAGGCGGAAGGAAAAGAACTTATGCTTCCGATTCTGCAGAGAGTATGCGAAATGTATCAGGAACTTGAGAGACAGGGAAAAGGGGAAAACGGAACACAGGGGCTGATAGAATATTATATGTAATTTTTTGTTCGTGGGAGGCGTGCCGAAAATCGAGTAGTCCGTTTTAGAAGCAGGTCGTTCCCCTTCAGCTAACTGCTAACTGCGACTAAGACGCTCCGGATAGCCGTCGCGCCTAAGTCTGCGTAAGCAGTGGATCTTCAGGCTCACTTATGATAGAATTTACCAACTCGAAAAGTATTTTTAGACAGCAAAAAAGCACGAGACGGGATTCGAACCCGCGACCCTCGCCTTGGCAAGGCGATACTCCACCACTGAGCCACTCGTGCATAACAATTATTATTTAATTGTAAAAGCGGGTGATGGGAATCGAACCCACGTATCCAGCTTGGAAGGCTGGTGTTCTACCATTGAACTACACCCGCAGATGTTTTTCTTGCGACAACAATATGTATTATACATAATAGATGTCTGGATGTCAAGAACTTTTTTGAAGTTTTTTGGATAAATGCCCAGAACCGGAATCGAACCAGTGACACGAGGATTTTCAGTCCTCTGCTCTACCAACTGAGCTATCTGGGCAAGTCCATGTGTGATAATAGCATATTCTTGTTTGAATTTCAATACCTAAATTTAATTTTTTTTAAATTTTTTATGAAAGTAAGGATAGGCTTGCAGAGAGAGTAAGGTTATGTTATAATTTTGCACATCATTGTAGTAGAAGAAGAAAGCAAAAGAAGAGGAGAATGTGATGTATTCATTTGATGAAATTGTGAAAACAGATCCGGCTGTTGCTCAGGCGATTACGAAAGAGATTGACAGACAGAATTCGCATATTGAGCTGATAGCTTCAGAAAACTGGGTAAGTAAAGCTGTCATGGCAGCTATGGGAAGCCCGCTGACAAACAAGTATGCAGAAGGATATCCGGGAAAAAGATATTATGGTGGATGTGAGTGTGTGGATGAAGTGGAGACGTTAGCAATTGAGAGAGCTAAAAAGTTATTTGGCTGTACATATGCAAATGTTCAGCCACACTCTGGCGCACAGGCTAATATGGCTGTGTTCTTTGCTATGTTAAAACCGGGTGATACTGTAATGGGTATGAATCTTGCGCATGGCGGACATCTGAGCCATGGAAGTCCGGCAAACTTTTCAGGCGCTTACTTCCGTGTAGTGCCTTATGGAGTTAATGATGAAGGATTTATTGATTATGATGAAGTGAGAAAGATTGCACTGGAATCCAGACCCAAATTGATTGTAGCCGGTGCAAGTGCTTATGCCCGTATTATAGATTTTAAGAAATTCCGTGAGATTGCGGATGAAGTTGGCGCTTATTTGATGGTGGATATTGCTCATATTGCAGGTCTGGTAGCGGCTGGAATCCATCCGAGCCCTATTCCTTATGCACATGTGACGACAACTACTACTCATAAGACCCTGAGAGGACCAAGAGGCGGTCTGATCCTTTCCAGTGAAGAGATTGCAAAGAAATTTAATTTTAATAAAGCAGTATTTCCGGGAACTCAGGGAGGACCTCTGATGCATGTGATTGCTGCGAAAGCAGTATGCTTCCAGGAAGCTCTGCAGCCGGAATATGTAGAATACCAGAAGCAGATTGTGAAGAATTGTAAAGCTCTTGCTGATGGCTTGATCAGGAGAGGAATTAAGCTGGTATCAGGAGGAACGGATAACCATCTGATGCTGGTTGATCTGCGGGGAACCGGAATTACCGGGAAAGCTATGGAAAAACTGTTGGATGAAGCAAATATCACCTGCAATAAAAATGCGATTCCAAATGATCCGGAATCACCATTTGTAACCAGTGGAGTACGTCTGGGAACTGCAGCAGTCACATCCCGTGGCATGAAAGAAGAAGATATGGAACAGATCGCAGAGGCAATTGCCATGATGATAGAGAGCAAAGAAAATAAAGAAAAAGCACTTGCGATTGTAAAAAAACTGACAGATAAATATCCTTTGAATGCATAAGTGAAAGAATAGGGAGTTGAAGTGGACGTGCCCCACTTTGTTCTTGCGGTCTGCTTACCGGACGTGGTAGAATAGAAGCAAAGAAGAAGATTGAGGGTGTATTCCCCAAAAGATAAAGAAAAGAGGGCAATATTATGTTTGATGTTACAGCTTTGGGTGAAGTATTGATTGACTTTACTCCATACGGAAATTCAGAGGCGGGTATGGCATTATTTGAGCAGAATCCTGGAGGAGCTCCGGCTAATGTACTGGCGGCAGTATCCAATCTGGGACTGAAACCCGCATTCATCGGCAAAGTGGGAGATGACATGCATGGAGCACTGCTTAAAGAAACTCTGGATAAAATCGGTGTGGATACCTCAGGTCTGGTCGTGGATCCTGATTTCTTTACCACACTTGCTTTTGTATCTTTAAAAAATGGTGAAAGAAGCTTTTCTTTTGCCAGAAAACCAGGAGCAGATACCCAGCTTACCAGTGAAGAAGTGAATCTGGATGTTGTAAAGAATACAAAGATTTTCCATTGCGGTTCTCTTTCTTTGACAGACGAGCCTGCAAGAAGTGCAACATTCTATGCGGTACAGGAAGCAAAGAAAGCCGGAGCAGTTATTTCTTATGACCCGAACTATCGTCCGCTGCTTTGGAAGACAGAAGAGGACGCAATCGAAAAGATGCGTTCTATGGTTCCTTATGCGGATATCATGAAGATTTCTGATGAGGAGACAGAACTGCTCAGTGGTAAATCAGATCCAAAAGAGGCAGCAGAGGAACTGCTGAAGCAAGGGGTTTCCTGTGTAGTCGTAACACTGGGAAAAGATGGAGCACTGTTGAAGACAAAGGATATAGAAGTGCAGGCAAAAGGAAAAGACCGTAAACCTGTAGATACGACCGGAGCAGGAGATTCTTTCTGGGGAGGACTTCTTTCCCGTCTGGCACTGAATAATGTGAAACCTGCAGATCTTACAGCAGAACAGGCAAAAGAATATCTGGATTTTGCCAATGCGGTTGCAGGTCTGTGCGTGGAGAAACGTGGTGCAATTCCGGCTATGCCGACACTGGAACAGGTTATGGCTGAATTATGAGAATTTTGTTGACTGCGATTAACGCAAAGTATATCCATTCCAATCTGGCTGTTTACAGCCTTCAGGCGTATGCACGGGAATACCGGGAGCAGATTGGACTGGCCGAGTTTACGATCAATCAAAGTAAGGATGACATTTTAAAAGGAATCTTCCGGCGCAAGCCGGAAGTCCTTTGCTTTTCCTGCTATATTTGGAATATTTCTCTGGTGAAGGAACTGATAAGAGAGATACATAAGATACTTCCGGACACTGCTATCTGGCTGGGTGGGCCGGAAGTTTCCTTTGATGCGGAAAAAATATTGGATGAGTATCCGGAACTTACCGGTATCATGAAAGGAGAGGGTGAAGAGACCTTTCTGGAACTGGTGCAGCATTATGCAGGTAATGGAAAAATACTGGAAGATATCAAAGGGATTACCTATCGCCGAAAAGATCAAACAGTTTCCGGTGGAACCATTCAGGACAATGGATGGCGGGAAGTTATGGACCTGAGCAGGATTCCCTTTGTGTATGAAGATCTGGAAAAGTTTGAAAATCGAATCATTTATTATGAATCCAGCAGAGGGTGCCCTTTTTCTTGCAGTTATTGTCTGTCATCAATCGATAAGAAACTTAGATTTCGTAATCTGGATCTGGTAAAGAAAGAATTGCAGTTTTTCCTGGATCATAAAGTTCCCCAGGTAAAATTTGTGGACAGAACTTTTAATTGTCGCCATGACCATGCTATGGAGATATGGACTTATCTGTTAGAGCATGATAATGGAATCACAAATTTTCATTTTGAAGTGGCTGCGGATATTCTGACGGAGGATGAGATTGAACTGATCAGGATCATGCGACCGGGAATGATTCAGCTGGAAATTGGTGTCCAGTCCACGAATCCGGATACGATACGGGAAATTCACCGAAAAATGGATTTGCCCCGTGTGGCGTATAATGTAGAGAGAATCCGGGAAAAACGGAATGTGCATCAACATCTCGATTTGATTGCAGGACTTCCTTATGAAGATTATGAAAGTTTTGGAAAGTCTTTTAATGATGTGTATCGTATGAAACCGCAGCAGCTCCAGCTGGGATTTTTGAAAGTGTTGAAAGGATCTTACATGAATAAAATGGCAGATAGTTATGGCTGCTGTTATCATGAAGAAGAGCCTTATGAAGTATTATTTACCAGATGGCTTCCCTATGAAGATTTGCTGAAACTGAAGCTGGTGGAAGAGATGACAGAAGTATATTATAATAGTGGTCAGTTTTTAAAAACTCTTCCGGCAGCAATCCGTTTATTTGAAAGCCCTTTTGAATTTTTCCAGGAATTAGGAAATTTCTATGAGGAAATGGAGTATATGGAGATTTCTCATACGAGAATCCGCAGATATGAAATACTGTTGGAGTTTTTGACAAAAAAAGCACCAGAGAATAAAAAACTTTATCAGGAGTTGATGATTTTTGATCTGTATTCCAGAGAAAACATGAAAACCAGGCCTGCATGGGCGAGCGATCTGAAAATGTATAAACAGGTATTTCGCAGGTTTTATCAGATGGAAGCAAAAGAACATCGTTTTTTAGAAGAATATGAAACTTATGATGAAAAACAGACAGGAAAAATGACACACATTGAAGTTATGCATTTCCATCCGGATACTCTGGAGCCAGGGACTTATCTGTTTTTATTTGATTATAAAAAGCGGGATACTCTTACTTTTGCGGCAAAATATCAGGACATTACCCGGGAATGCGAAACAATTACGGAAATATGTGAAGGAAAATGAGATTAGCAATCAGAAGTGACAGGCAGTGAGAAAAAACAGCACAGAAAGAGAGAAAGGAAGTACAGGTATGGAAAGGGATCCGGACAGTTATGTGGTAGTGGATCTGGAGACTACAGGTCTGCAGCCGGCAAAAGACAGAATCCTGGAAATAGGAGCTGTAAAAGTGGAAAATGGAGAAGTGAAAGATACATTCTGTACTTTTATTAATCCCAGGATGGCGATACCTCCATTCATTCAGGCATTGACAGGAATTACGCAGGATATGGTGGAGAATGCCCCAACAGCTGAACAGGCTTTTTATGAATTTCTTGATTTCTGTGGTGACAGGGATCTGATGGGACATAATCTGATGTTTGATTATAGTTTCCTCAAACATCAGGCGGCGAATCTGAAGCTCTCTTTTGAAAAAAGAGGAATTGATACGCTGAAAATTGCCAGAAGTGTTCTTCCGGAACTGGAAAGCCGAAGCCTGACCAGCCTGTGTGAGTATTTTCAGATTAACAGGGAACAGGCACATCGTGCTTTTCATGATGCATTGGCTACGCATGAGGTCTATGAACAACTGAAAAAAAGGGCTCGGGAGGGACAGGAAAGGTTGTTTGTTCCGGTGTCTCTCCTGTATAAAGCAAAAAAACAGGGGCCTATTACGAATTCACAAAAAGCGTACTTGAATGATTTAGTGAAATATCATAAAATAAGTCTGGATGTGGAGATTGACAGTCTGACAAAAAATGAAGCATCCAGGAGAATCGATAAAATTATTTCAGAATATGGAAGGATCATGAGGTGATATTATGTGGAGTAATAAAGGAAAACGTATTATGGCATCAGTGATTGCAATTGTTATGATATTAGCTATGATATTCTCAATGGCGCTGGATGTGTTGTTATGAAAGTGAAAAGCATATTTGCTGCCGCCGCAGTTGGAATTGCTGTTTTATGTGCGGCACCTGTCCAAGCACAGGAAGATTCCGGAACTGTCCGACAGGAACAGAAGATTTTGGATAATATTTATCTGGAAAATGTGGATCTCTCAGGATTGACTGTGGACGAGGCAATGCAGGCGGTTGAACGACGGGTGGAAGAAACTACGGGATACCGGATCATTCTTCATATGGATGATCAGTCGGTAGGTGTGACTGCAAAAGAGCTGGGAGTCAGCGGCAATAACAGGGAGACTATTGAAAATGCGGCCAAAATCGGTCAGATTGGCAATGTGATCAAGCGGTATAAAGTGAAAAAAGATCTGGAGAATACCCCGATTCATCTGGAAATGAAGTATCAGGTTGATGAAGAGACTTTACGTCAAGCGTTGGAAACGTATTGTGTTCCGCTGAACAGGGAAGTTTCCAATTACAGTCTGGTACGTGATAGTGGTCAATTTCAGGTCATCAATGGACAGAGGGGTGTTGTACTCAAGGAAGAGGAGTCAGTTCAGCTTTTGGAAACTTATCTGACGGAGATATGGAAAGATGGAATCGGAGATGTGGAACTTGAGGTTGAAATAACGGAACCCAGGGGATCAAAAGAGGAACTGGCACGAGTGAAGAATGTGCTTGGTCAGGGAAGTACGGATTATTCTTCCAGCAGTGCTGCCAGAGCGACGAATATTAGAAACGGTACACAAAAACTGAATGGAAAAGTTTTATATCCGGGAGAAAGTTTTTCCGTGTGTGATGCGATGGTGCCATTTACGGAAGAAAATGGATATGAGCTGGCCGGTTCCTATGCAAACGGTGCCGTTGTAGAGTCTTTCGGAGGCGGTATTTGTCAGGTATCCAGTACATTGTATCTTGCGGTATTGAGATCAGAGCTTCAAGTGACAGAACGACATAATCATTCGATGATCGTAAACTATGTAAAACCGTCCATGGATGCGGCAATCGCCGAAGGAGCGAAAGATTTTAAGTTTGTGAATAATCTGGATGCGCCGATTTATATAGAGGGCTATGCGTCTGGTGGAACCGTCAGTTTTGTAATATATGGAGAAGAGTATCGTCCGGAGGGAAGAACTGTCAGTTATGAAAGCGAAACACTGGAGACCATTCAGCCGACGACAGAATTGACAGCCGACCCGGAGAAAAGCTTGGGAAGTATAGAACAAACCCAGACTTCCCATATTGGATATCGGGCGAAACTTTGGAAAGTGGTGACAGAGAACGGGCAGGAAACCAGAGAAGAGGTAAATAACAGTACCTATCAGATGGCACCCAATAAATATAAAGTAGGCGTAAAAACGGACAATGCGGAAGCTGCCAGTGCAATGTACAGTGCCATTGCGACGAATGACCTGAATCAGGTATATGTGGTATTAAATCAATATTCTTAACGGAGGCATCAGAGAATGAAAATAGGGAAGTTACCGGAACCGGTATTGATTCGTTCCGTATTAAAGCAGGTAAAGCATAGAAGAGAAGAAGTGCTGGTAGGTCCGGCAGTGGGACAGGACTGCGCGGTTGTGCAGGTGGAACCGGATGAGGTTCTTGTTATGTCTACAGATCCGATTACCGGCACAGTGAAAGATCTCGGCAGCCACAGTATTCATATAACTGCCAATGATCTGGCGGCTTCCGGAGCAGAGCCGATTGGTGTCATGCTGACGGTAATGCTTCCGGATACCGTGGAGGAGCCGGAAGTGAAGAAAATGATGCAGGAAGCGGAGGCAACCTGTAAAAAACTGAATATGGAAGTTCTGGGTGGTCATACAGAAATCACCAATGTAGTCCGTCAGCCGTTGATTTCTGTCACCGGAGTAGGTAAGATTAAAAAATCCCGTGTGATTACGACATTGCAGGTGCAGCCGGAACAGGATATCGTTGTGACGAAATGGATCGGTCTGGAGGCCACTACAATTCTGGCAAAAGAAAGAGAAGAAGAACTTCGGAAGCGTTTTCCGGCAGGAATCGTGGATACGGCTATTGGATTTGACCGGTTTTTGTCAGTCGTTCCGGAATCCAGGATTGCCATGGAACATGGTGTTACAGCCATGCACGATATTACAGAGGGAGGAGTATTTGGTGCTCTCTGGGAGATGGCAAGTGGTGCGGGGGTAGGACTGGAAGTAGATCTGAAAAAAATCCCGATCCGTCAGGAGACAGTGGAGATCTGTCAGTATTTTGATTTGAATCCATATCAGATTATGTCCAGCGGTTCTATGATGATCGCTGCGGACGATGGTCATGAACTTGTGAGAAAACTGGAAAAAGCCGGAATCCATGCGGCAGTGGTAGGACGTACCAATGCCGGTAATGACCGGATACTCAGAAACGGGGAGGATGTCCGCTATCTGGATAAACCACAGCCGGATGAGTTGTATAAAGTACTTGGATAAGTTGGCGTCGATGAGTGATGGAAGGAGAAAAAATGGCGAGATTGAATATCGTATTATATGAGCCGGAAATCCCGTCCAACACGGGAAATATTGGCAGAACCTGTGTGGCAACAGGTACCCGTCTTCATCTGATTGAACCTTTGGGATTCCGCTTGAATGAAAAATCAATCAAAAGAGCCGGAATGGATTATTGGGAACACCTGGATGTAACCAGGTATATCAATTATCAGGATTTTTTGGAAAAAAATCCGGGAGCAAAGATTTATATGGCTTCTACAAAGGCGCCGAGGACATATACAGATGTTTCCTATGAAGAAGACTGCTATATTATGTTTGGAAAAGAAAGCGGTGGAATTCCGGAAGAAATTCTCCTAAAAAATCAGGAGACGGCGATCCGGATTCCCATGCTTGATAAGATACGCTCTCTGAATCTCAGTAATTCTGTGGCGATTGTGCTGTATGAGGCTCTGCGGCAGCATAATTTTGATCATATGCAGCTGGAAGGACACCTGACCAGATATGACTGGAAATAAAGAACCGGACAGGGGACAGACCTGTGTCCAATTTTTTGGACACAGGTCTGTCCCCTGTCCGGTTCCTGTCCGCTTATTTAGCTTTTTCCAAAGTAAAGATAAATTCGGTACCCACACCTTCGGTACTGATTACATTGATGTTCTGGTTATGAGCGGTGATGATTTCCTTTACAATGGAAAGCCCCAGCCCCGTTCCTTTGCGGTCACGACCTCTGGAGGAATCCAGTTTGTAAAAGCGTTCCCAGATTTTATTCAGGCTCGCTTTCGGGATACCCTGTCCGGTATCTTTTACTGAGACAAATACAGTTCCGTGCTTTTCTGTGGTTTCCACCTTGATAGTGGAATCGTTGTTACTGAACTTGATGGCATTATCGATCAGATTATACAGAACCTGTTGAATTTGCTCTTTGTCTGCATTGACAAAGAGCTTTTCTGATTCCAGATGAAGTTCGATGGTGATTATTTTCTTACGGCAGATACCTTCAAATGTAGCGGCGGTGCTCTTGATGGTTTGGTTGATATCAAAACGGGCCATATGTATAGGGCGTCCCCGGGAATCCAGCTTGTCCAGCGTAAGCAGACTTTTTGTCAGCTTGTCGAGGCGTTCTGTCTCGTCAACCACAATCTGCAGATAGCGTCCCTGCATTTCCGGAGGAATGGTTCCGTCCATGATGGCTTCTACGTATCCCTTGATGGAAGTCAGAGGGGAACGAAAATCATGGGATACATTGGCAACAAATTTGCGTTGATAATCGCCCATTTTATTCAATTCATCAGACATATAGTTCAAGGTGGTCGCAAGATATCCCATTTCATCATCTGTGTTCACAGAAATATTATAATCCAGATTGCCGGCTGCATATTCATTGGCGCCTATCGTGATTTTTTTCAGAGGCCGATAGACACTGAAAGAAAACAGTCCCAGAATCAGAAGAGAAAAGACAAATAACAGTACAAAAATAATGTACACCGGTCCCAGGATGCTTTCTCTTTTTTCAATAATCTTACTCATGGGTATATGAATGGACACATATCCCTTTGTCTTCAGATTCAGTGTGATGGGAACCATCGTGTTTATCATCTCTTCGCTAAAATAATGATAAAAATCTCCTGTTTCATAATAACCGGTATCCAGAGCTGTAGGATCAAAATTTTCCAGTGGAGTGGTATTTCCCGACTGGTAGGAAAGTCCGGTATCGATCAAAGGTACACCGGAAGAATTCAGGATCATGATACGTGCATCTTGATATATGGAGAGGGTTTTCAGGTAATTGTAGGTTTCTTCCACCTCTTCTGTGTTTGAGTAGTCTGCTTTTGCCTGATAAGAGGCAATAGATATTGCCTCTTTGTATAAAGATTCTCCTTCATCATCCAGAATCTGATTCTGCACCGAAGAGGAACCAATAGTAGAAATTGTTAGAAATCCCAATACTGCCAGAATTACGTAAGCCAGAATAAATTTAAAATACAACGTATTTTTCATTATGATTTGACCTCAAATTTGTATCCAATCCCCCATACGGTACTGATTGACCAGGAGGCATGATCCTTTATTTTTTCCCGGAGACGTTTGATGTGAACATCAACCGTACGAGTATCGCCAATATACTCGTATCCCCAGATATGATCCAGAAGCTGTTCTCTGGTAAATACCTGATTGGGAGAAGAGGCAAGGAAATAAAGCAGTTCCAGTTCCTTTGGTGGCATATCAATGGTTGCTCCGTTGTAGATAACGGAATAATTGGTCAGATTGATAATAAGGTCGGGATATTCTACGTACTTTCCGTTTGTTTGGGAAGATGAAGTCTGTGCAGGCTGAAAACGTCGCAAAACCGCTTTCACACGTGCTACCAGTTCTTTGGAATCAAAAGGCTTGATCATATAATCATCGGCACCGAGCTCCAGTCCCAGTACCTTATCAAAAACTTCACCTTTGGCAGAGAGCATGATGATCGGAACATTGGATTTGTGACGGATTTCCCTGCAGACCTGATAACCGTCGATGCCCGGAAGCATCAGATCCAGGAGGATCAGGTTTGGCTGAAAAGCGGGAAATACATGAAGAGCTTCCTCACCGTCATTTACAATTTTGCATTCGAAACACTCTTTTGTCAGATATAATGAAATCAATTCTGCGATGTTATTATCATCGTCTACGATCATAATTTTCTGTTTTGCTACCATAGTAATACTCCTCCAGTTTACTTTTTAAATTCTACGATAGTCACTCCGGCATCTCCTTCTCCAAATTCTCCCAGGCGGAAGGAAGAAACATATTTTACCCGGCGCAGATAATTGTGAACTCCCTTTCTGAGAGCTCCTGTCCCTTTTCCGTGTACGATGCGGACACTTGGCATATGAGCAAGATATGCATCATCCAGATATTTATCCAGTTCCGCAACGGCTTCGTCCACAGTTTTGCCAAGAAGATTAATTTCAATCCCTACAGAAGCGGATTTCGACATTTTAATTTTGCCGGTATTGGTTTTCTGCATATTGGGAGCTGTGATCACCGGATCTTCCTGCAGCAGCATCAGATCAGAGATATGCACTTTAGAGCGCATAATACCCATCTGTACAAACAGGAATCCTTTGGAATCCGGAAGCGTGCTGACTGTTCCTTTCAGATTCATGCTGAGAACTTTGACTCCATCTCCGAGATGCAGATCAGAAGGCTTCAGGTTGCCGGTCTGTTTCTTCTCTTTGATGGAAATATTTTTCTCTATTTTGTTCATTTTCTGGCGCAGACGCTGGCGTTCTGCTTCCATTTCTTTCACAGACACATTTTCTTTTCCGAACTTGTGGAATTCTTTCATAGTCTGATCGGCGTACTCTTTAGCATCCCGCAAAATAGCATGGGCTTCTTCGTTTGCTTCCTGAAGAATTTTGGCTTTTCTCTGGTCGAGTTTTTCCTGCTTTGCTTCCAGGCGTGCTTTTAATGAAGTGATTTCTTCTTTGTATTTTTCAATTTCCAGTCGTTCTTTTTCGATGGTAATGCGGTTTTCTTCAAGAGTAGAGATGACGTCTTCAAAAGATTCATCTTTTGCGCTGATCTGTTTTTTTGCTTCCTCGATAATGTAGGAGGGAAGTCCCAGTTTCCCTGAGATGGCAAATGCATTACTTTTTCCCGGAACACCGATGAGCAGACGATAGGTAGGACGGAGAGTCTCTACATTAAATTCACAGGAAGCATTTTCTACACCGGGAGTGGAAAGTGCATAGACTTTCAGTTCACTGTAATGGGTGGTTGCCATGGTACGGATCCCCTGCTTCTGCAGATGATTCAGGATTGCGATGGCCAGTGCGGCACCTTCTGTCGGATCCGTACCAGCCCCAAGTTCATCAAAAAGTACAAGAGAATTCGCATCGGCTTTCTCAATAAATGACACTACATTAGTCATGTGGGAAGAAAAAGTACTCAGCGACTGTTCGATACTCTGTTCATCTCCGATGTCGGCGTATACTTCATGAAATACTGCAAGCTCGGAACGGTCCAGAGCTGGAATGTGAAGACCTGCCTGTCCCATCAATGTGAGAAGTCCCACGGTTTTGAGAGAAACCGTTTTACCGCCGGTGTTGGGACCTGTAACAATCAGAAGATGGAAATCTTTTCCCAGATGAATATCAATAGGTACCACTTTCTTTTTGTCGATCAGAGGATGGCGTCCTTTGCGAATGTTAATATAGCCTTTGGTATTAAAAATGGGGCGTGTGGCATTTTGTTCCATGGCCAGAGAGGCACGGGCAAAAATAAAATCCAGTTCCACAAGATTCTCAAGATTATACTGGATCGCTTCCCGGTTCTGGGCCGCCAGTTCACTTAATGTGGCAAGGATAACCTCAATTTCAGCTTCCTCTTTTAATTCCAGGTCACGGATTTCATTGTTCAGTTTTACGATCGCCATGGGTTCAATAAAGAGAGTGGAACCGGTGGATGACTGATCATGAATCATACCGGGAACCTGGCTTTTATACTCAGCCTTTACGGGAATGCAGTAACGGCCGTTTCGCATAGTGATCACTGCATCCTGAAGGTAGGTGCGGGCAGAACCGTTTACCATACCCGCAAGCTGTGTGTGGATCTTTTCACCGGTGACTTTCATGGAACGACGAATCTGCTTGAGTGCACTGCTGGCATCATCACTGATCTCATCCTCAGACAAGATACAGCGGCGGATCTCACCTGACAAATTCGGAAGGGGTTCCAGAGCATCAAATAAGGGATCAAGAGAATCATTGTTTCCATTTTCACGCTCGTGACGGCCATAGGATTTGACTCTGGAAGTATTTTCCAGAAGACCGCAGATCTGAAGAAGCTCTGTAATTCCAAGAGTGCTTCCAATCTCCAGTCGTTTGAGAGAACCGCGCACATCCTTTACACTGCCGAAAGAAAGATTTCCTTTCTGAAATAAACGGGTCAGAGCATCCTGTGTTTGCTGCTGCTTATACTCAATTTCTCCCAGAGAAATGGAAGGAACAAGATCTTCACAACGTATTTTCCCTAGTGGAGAAGAAGCATGAGATGCCAACATTTCTATGATTTTATTGTATTCCAATGTATATAAAGCTTTTTCGTTCATAGTCAGTTCCTTTATCAATTATTTTGAAGGACAAAGTCCAAAATGATTTTACATAATTACTGCCATCCTCATTTTACCTTATCTATTCCGGAAAGAAAAGGTATAAATTCTAAAGATTTTCTGATTCTTCATAAAATGTTCATATGTGTTTGTTAAAATAAAAATCGAGGTTTATGGTGTGTTACACAGGAGATTACGGTTATGAAAGATATAAAAGATCGCAATCAGAAGGAAGAAAAACAGGGAGTGCAGAATCAGGAAAGAGATCCTTTAAAGCAGGAGGAGGAAGAAGAGTATCATTTCCTGAGAGAAGTGATTAAGGAGAAACCTGTGGATAAAAGAAAAATAGGTTATATTGCCGGAGGTGTTCTGGTTTGCGCAGTAATGTTCGGAGTGGTGGCGGCATTTACTTTTGTGAGAGTGCTTCCTTATATGCAGCCGGAAGAAAAGACCCAGAAAGTGAATATTCCGGTGGAGACACCGACACCAACACCGGTGTTGGTGGAAGATCCCGAGAATACGGATGACGGTGAGAACGAGGAACAAAATGGGGAAGATGCGGAAAGTAATCAGGATTCTTCCGGTACAGAGGAAGAAAAAAGTCTGAATCTGGATGATTTCAGAGGATTGTACCGTCATGTTGTGGAGATGGCAGAAGAGCCGGAACGATCACTTGTGACTGTACAGGGAATCACCAGCGATGTAGACTGGATGAACAATTCCTATGAAAATGAAAAGCAGATTTCCGGTTTTCTTGTAGCAGACAATGGAAAAGAGTATTTTGTTCTGACGGAGTACCGGGTTGTTGAGAAAGTGGATCGTATTTTGGTTACATTTTCCAATGGGGCGACTGTGGATGCCCATTTTCAAAAGCAGGATCCGAGTACCGGGCTGGCTGTTCTTAAGGTCAGTAAAGACGAAATAGACAGTGATACGAGAAAGATTATAAAAATTGCGGAATTGGGAAGCTCCACCGTGATTCAGAGGGGAGAGCCGGTACTGGCGGTGGGAAGTCCTGCAGGTTACAGTGGTTCCATTGCCTTTGGTATGGTGACATCCACCGCGAATCAGAAGAGTACATTGGACAACGAATACAGTCTTTTTACCACGGATATTATGGGAGACAGCGAAGGAAGCGGCGTGCTGGTGTCTCTGGATGGGAAGATCATCGGTGTGATTGTACAATCATTTTCCATGGAGGCAGGCAAAGATGTTGTAACTGCTGTGCCGATTTCAGAAGTAAAAGGTGTGATTGAAAAGCTGTCTAATAATGAGGATATCATATATTTGGGTGTTCGAGGACAGGATATATCCGGCGAGCTTGCACAGAAGACCGGAATTCCCAAAGGTATTTATGTAAATGAAGTGGAAGAAGATTCGCCGGCTATGGTTGGTGGTATCCAGAATGGAGATGTGATCGTAAAGATTCAGGGAGAGAGTGTGGAAACGCTCAGC
Organism: Lachnospiraceae bacterium; assembly: GCA_004556655.1. GTDB lineage: Bacteria > Bacillota > Clostridia > Lachnospirales > Lachnospiraceae > Oliverpabstia. The sequence goes on from SFGF01000002.1 coordinate 52,644, forward strand.
CAGCTTCGCAGGCAGTTGGATAAATGCAAAGTGGATCAAAAAATCGCTGTCACAGCTATGAGAAAAGGCGCAGAAGGTTATGTGGAAATTGTATTTGACGTAACTGTTGGAGCGTTATAAAATAAATAAGAGATTTAAAAACCAGACTGTTGTAAACGGCCTGGTTTTTTCCTGAAAATAAAAAGGGATATGTGAGAAAGAAAGTATTTTTGTATTTGTAAAAGAGAAGGAGATTGAAATGAAATATATTAAAGATTTTTTTGAGGGAGCAAGAATTTCAGGGGTGTATCTGTGTAAGCATAAACAGGCAGCCGTTACGAAAAATGGAAAACCGTATGAAAATGTGATCCTGCAGGATAAAACGGGAACGATAGATGCGAAAATATGGGATCCGAATTCCCAGGGAATCGAAGATTTTGATGCCATGGATTATATTGATATTATGGGTGATGTGAGCAGTTTTGCAGGAGCGCTTCAGATCAGCATCAAAAGAGTGAGAAAAGCGCAGGAAGGAGAATATGTACCTTCTGATTATCTTCCCGTGAGCAAAAAAAATATTGAGGAAATGTATCAGGAGTTGGTGAGATTTATTCAGTCTGTAAAAAATCCATATCTGTCCCAGCTCCTTCGGATGTATTATATTGACAATGCAGCTTTTGTGAAAAAGTTCAAGTTTAGTTCTGCGGCGAAAAGTGTACATCATGGATTTGTGGGTGGACTGCTGGAGCACACTCTGAGTGTGACAAAACTCTGTGAATATTATACACAGGCATATCAGGTACTGAACAGGGATTTGTTGATTACGGCTGCTATTTTCCATGATATTGGAAAAACAAAGGAATTATCCGCATTTCCTGTAAATGATTATACGGATGACGGACAGCTTCTAGGGCATATTATGATCGGAGCGGAAATGATTCATGACGCAGTCCGCCAGATTCCGGGATTTCCGGCAAAACTGGAGAGTGAACTGAAGCATTGCATTCTGGCACATCACGGAGAATTGGAATACGGTTCACCGAAAAAACCGGCACTGGTGGAAGCGGTAGCTTTGAATCTGGCAGACAATACGGACGCAAAGATGGAGACATTTGCGGAGATTTTTGATGCAGCCGGGGAACAGAATGACTGGCTGGGATATAATCGTCTGTTTGAGTCGAATGTCAGAAAGACTAGTAACTGACAAGTAACTACCATGTCTGCTGATGCAGACATTACCATAAATATAAGTTGATTGACAGAAGGACGGGTTTATGGAATATAAGAAAAATGATATGTTGACCGTTACGATAGAAGATATGGGGCATGACGGGGAAGGTATAGGAAAAGTAGACGGATATACTGTGTTTGTGAAAGATGCGGTGATCGGTGATACCGTACAGGCGAAAATCATGAAAGCCAAGAAAAATTACGGGTATGCCCGTCTGATGGAGATTATAACTCCATCCCCGGACCGGGTGGAACCTTTGTGTCCCTATGCCCGTCAGTGCGGCGGCTGCCAGATTCAGGCACTCTCCTATGAAAAGCAGCTGGAATATAAAGAAAATAAAATTCGCAATAACCTGATTCGTATCGGTGGCTTTTCTGCGGATGAACTGCCGATGGAACCGATTATTGGTATGGAAAATCCTTTTCATTATCGGAATAAAGCACAATTTCCAGTGGGTGTGGATAAAGAAGGAAATATTGTGACTGGATTTTATGCGGGCAGGACCCATTCGATCATCAACAATCGCAGGTGTTATCTGGGTGTGGAGGTTAATGAAAAAATTCTGGATATTGTTGTGGATTATATGGAAAAGTACCATGTTCCGGCTTACGAAGAATCCAGCGGGAAAGGATTGGTTCGTCATGTACTGATCCGTTATGGATTTCATTCGAAAGAAATCATGGTTTGCCTTGTGGTAAACGGAAACCGTCTACCGGCATCCGAACATCTGGTAGAGGAACTCAGAAAGATTCCCGGCATGACCAGCATCACCATGAATGTAAACCGGGAACGGACCAATGTGATTCTGGGAAGGGAAGTGAAGCTTCTCTGGGGACGGGCGTACATTACGGATACGATAGGAAATATAAAGTATCAGATTTCACCCCTTTCTTTTTATCAGGTAAATCCGGTACAGACAGAGAAGCTGTACGGAAAGGCTCTGGAATTTGCGGATTTAAGCGGCGGAGAAACAGTCTGGGATCTTTACTGCGGAATCGGAACCATTTCCCTGTTCCTGGCACAGAAGGCAAAACAGGTATATGGGGTGGAAATCGTTCCGGCAGCCATCGAGGACGCCAGACGGAATGCAGCCCTGAATGGAATCAAGAATGCGGAATTTTATGTGGGAAAAGCAGAAGAAGTGCTGCCGGAGAAATATGAAAAACAGGGAATCTATGCGGATGTGATCGTTGTAGACCCGCCGAGAAAAGGCTGCGAGGAGAGTGTGCTGCATACTATGGTGAAAATGCAGCCCAAACGGATCGTGTATGTGAGCTGCGACTCGGCTACACTGGCGAGAGATCTGAAATGGCTGTGTGGGAATGGGTATGAGATTCAAAGAATCGTCGGGTGCGATATGTTTAGTGAGACTGTTCATGTTGAGTGTGTCGTGTTGATGTCAAAAGTCGAGAAGTAGATGTAAGAAAAAGGCTTGAAAACAAGGGATTCCTGAGAAGGAGTAGATTTTGGACACAGGGCAACACGACCGAAAAATAAGAAGTTTGCTGTCAGAGGAAACATATCTACATGAAAAAATGACGGAGGGTTGAGTTGACAGCTTGCAAAATGGGTAGGTTGAGTAGATAGGTTGGATATTTGCAGGTCGAGTAGATAAGATGAATGTCAAGACTTCATATGGTTTGTGATTAGATAATTTATGTTTTAAATTACCGGGGTAAAAATATACAAAATACGAGAAATATGTAGAAAAAGTTTTTAAAATGCTATATAATTTTATCCAAGAAACTATAGGAGGAAGGAAATGGCGAGTTCAGTACAAACATTGAAGTTTTTTATTTCATATTCGCATTTAGATATGAAATACAAAGAAAAATTACTGACAACGCTAAAATCTTTAGAACTGGCATATAGTATTGATGTATGGCATGATGGAAAAATTCTTGCAGGTGGGGATATTAATAGAGAAGTACTAAAGGAATTAGTGTGTTCAGATATAGTATTATTGTTGGTGACCCCCAATTTTCTGGCATCTTGGTATTGCATGAAAGTGGAATTGAAAAAGTCTGTGAATAGAATGAAAAAGGGAGAGTGTATTGTAATTCCTGTAATGTTTCAAGACTGTACATTGGATTCAAGCCTTCCTTTTTATAATTTGAATAGAGTTCCAAGGGATGGTAAACCAATATGCAAGTTTAAGCCGCAGTTACAGGGATGTACTGAGGCAACAAACATGATAAAGGAAATGATTGATAAAGCTTTTCCAGGTAGTAGAAGAAAATCAAGGAATTCTAAATCTAAAAGTAAGGAATTCAGTGGTAGGGATGCTTTGTTTATTGATTTGTATAAAGAAGGGAAATTGCAACATATAGAAATAAACCAAAAGTTTATAAGTATTCTGCCTGGTTGTACTAAAAATATTATTGACTTTAATACTATGATGGAACAAGCATTGGAAAATGCCGTTAAGAGGTTTAGAAATGAATATAAAAATTTATCGGGCAAAACAGTAGAAGAGTTAGAGGTTCAAGAATTAAGATTGTTTTTGATGGATATTTGTGGTTATATAAAAAAATATATTACGGATTCTGTCGGAATAAGAGTGCATTTTAGGGGGACAACTAATAACCAGTACATAGGAATTATAGCGTCTACTGATAATGATGATTCAGATGATTTGGCTACAGACTGGTCGACTGATTTAACTCCTATTCCTATTTATGAAGGACTAATTCACTATTCAGCTCAGTTGAAATCTTCATTGCTAAAAACATTAAATCTTAAATTGAATTTTAAGGGAAACAATGATAAGATATGGAAAGAATATCTCACACATACTTTTGTTAATTTAAGTAAGGGAAAGCAGCCTGTGCTTTCTATGGGAATATCGGTGCATAAAGATTATTATCCATTAAAAAAGGAGCTTTTTCTTTTTTTGGCATATGTGAGATTTGGAGAACTTGTTGAAGAATATATCATAAAATATTGTAGAAGATGTAAGCGTACAGATAAAAAATATGATATAGAAATGATAGTAAATAATATTGTTTGAATTGGAGGTATCAATTTTGGCGGCAGCGATTTTGGTTAAGGAAAATGGTATTTTTGGAAAATGCCAGAAAAAAGTTATAAATAGAGGTGGCACTGTTATAGAACGAGCTGAGCTTATGTCTATTATTTTGAAGAAAAATATTGATATCTCTATGAAACGACAATTATCTTTTATTTATGATATGATCTTAGACTTGGAAACAGAAAATAAAACCTATATTACACATATTAAAGTTAGTAATGACAGCGAAGAAAAGATTCTTGCGTTTATTAAAAGTGAGATTTGATTTTGTTAATTAATAAAAATATGAAAGTTGGCATCTTGTAGAAATATGAGGTGCCTTTTTTGTTTTGGAAAACTATAGATAGTTATTGGCATACCCTCTCACTGGCTTGCGTACCATAAATTGATACAATGCACCCTTGGCAGTCAGAGGGTGCATTTTTAAGATAACGTATAATAAGTTGCGCAAATTCAATTAAATAAAATAGACATAGTTATGACCGATAGGTACAATTAAGTTACCACACAAAATCTTACCAGGAGGTCAAAACTATGTCTGATAACATTATACAATTGAACCAGGATTTAATCCATACAGAATTAAAAGATCTGGTCCGAAATTCTGTTGAGGAAACTTTAAATGCCATGCTCGATGCCGAAGCCGACAAGCTTGTGCAGGCTGACCGATATGCCCGTGATGAACAACGTCAGGGATATCGGGCTGGTCATTACGATCGGTCGTTTACAACTACTTCCGGAGAAGTAAATCTCAGGATGCCGAAATTAAAAGGTGTAGCTTTTGAAACGGCAATCATTGAGCGTTACCGCAGAAGAGAAACTTCTGTTGAGGAAGCACTGATTGAGATGTATCTTGCAGGTGTTTCTGTTCGTCGTGTGGAGGACATTACAGAAGCACTCTGGGGCACGAAGGTATCTCCGGGTACCATCAGTAACCTCAATAAAAAGGCTTATGAAAACATTGAAAAATGGAGAAACCGAAAGCTAACAAGCCAGGCGTATCCATATGTTTATGTAGATGGCGTCTTTCTGAAGCGATGCTGGGGTGAAGAATTCGAAAACATCTCAGTTCTAGTGGCTGTTGGTGTCACTGACGATGGTTATCGTGAAGTGATTGGAGCCAAGGAAGGCCTCAAGGAAGATCTTGAAAGCTGGAAGGAATTCTTCGTATGGTTAAAATCCCGTGGCTTAAACGGTGTAAAACTGATTACCGGCGATAAAGCGCTTGGCATGGTGGAAGCCATTGGTCAGGTTTTTCCTGATGCCAAATATCAGCGTTGCATTGTTCATTTCTACAGGAATGTTTTCTCTGTTGTTCCGAAGCAAAAAGTCAAGGCTGTAGCCAAAATGCTCAAAGCTATCCATGCCCAGGAAGACAAGAAAGCTGCTCGAGAGAAAGCAAAACGCGTAGCCGAGAAACTGCGTAGCATGAAGCTCAGCAAGGCTGCATCCAAGGTCGAGGATTACATCGAGGAAACACTTACATATATGAGCTTTCCTGAACAGCATTGGACCCGGATCCGCACAAACAACACGCTTGAACGGCTGAACAGGGAAATCAAACGCCGTACCAAAGCAGTTGGAACATTTCCTGATGGAGAATCAGCTTTGATGCTTGTGTGCGCAAGGCTGCGCCATGTGGCCAGCAGCGAATGGGGAAACAAACGATACCTTAATATGGAACACCTGAACTCAATGATCATCTCTGAAGAAGAGAATATCATAGCAGGATAACTTAAGACGTCAATTCGGTCATACTATGCGCTTACCGCCTGATGAACGCTACCAGTCTGTCCATTTCCCGTCAAGGACAGGCGTTGTGCTGAGCATCCTTGACGGGAAATGCCCAGCCAGGTGTCAGACAATCAAGGCGGTTAAGATTAAAACTGAATTTGCGCAAAACTATTGACAGTATCATTTTTAACGATAGCCCCTACTCAAAAAACGATAGGGTGCATTTGCCTCGGATTTATGGTATTCTATGGTAAAACACAGCGATAAAATATGATTTTCAGGAAAGGTAAGGTATTGACGATGAGTAAGGTATTAGTAGCATATTTCAGTGCCAGCGGCGTAACAGCGAAACTGGCGAAGCGGCTTGCGGAAGCTATCGGAGCAGATTTACATGAGATTCAGCCGGAGGTTTCATACACGGATGCTGATCTGGACTGGATGAATAAAAAGAGCCGCAGCAGTGTGGAAATGAATGATAAGTCATTCCGTCCGGCCGTGGCAAATAAAGTAGAGAACATGGAGCAGTATTCCGTGATTTTCACAGCCTTCCCTATTTGGTGGTACGTCGCTCCGACTATTGTGAACACGTTTCTGGAGCAGTACGATTTATCCGGAAAGACCATTATTCCTATGGCAACTTCGGGCAGCAGCGGTATGGGGAACACAAACAGGGAGTTGGTGGTTTCCTGTCCTGGAGCAGAACTAAAGGAAGGAAAGAGATTCCCTGCGGATGCAAGTGCGGAAGAACTGAAAGCATGGGCAGAAGGATTCGGGATTTAAAGAAAAGACCGATAAACTTATCAATATAGACCCATAAAGTTATCTTTCATGACAACGAATAATAAGAAATCTATGGTAACATCCTACCCGTAGTGGTAAATTATTCTACAGGAAAGGGTGCGAAGCATGGAAAACGAAATATATGAAAAAGACTATGGAGAGGAATTCCGGGAGCGAAGTGATAAGTCAGAGGGAAAGGATTTTCTGGATACATTAATGGAGGTTGGGTTCTTTCAGAAGTACCAGGAAGAAATGAATAAAATCCCAAAGCGTGTGGTTCCCAAAGAAAAAGCGGATTATGAATACCTGCTTGGCGAGTGTGATGCATACGTCCGGCAGTTCGGAGGAAGAATCCGGGGCGAGGTGGATTACCAGAAATGGCAGGCGACCATTGACCTATACCTGGACCATTTTGAGTTTTGTGACAGGGAGGCGTTGACGCTATTAAAGGAAATCGCAGAGCGGACGGAGAACGTGACGTTTTCGATGAAAGATGGGCTGATTCGGATGTCGGTGTTCATTGGATATTTTGATGAAGTGTATTAATGTGTGAAAGCATCTGCTAGTGTGACTGGTGGGTGCTTTTTTCTCACAGATATGGTATGTTATAAGCAATCAAACTGGCGGAGGTACGGGTATGGGAGAACAGCAGAATCCATTGACTTATGAAATCATCAAAGCGGCGGTTGCCGGAGAGAAATGGGCAACAGAAAAGGTCATTGCACACTACGACTCTTATATTGAGGAACTTGCCACAGTGAAAGAAAAGCAGACTGACGGCAGCGTGAGGACCTTTGTGGACGAGGATATGAAACAATCCATTATTCTGAAGCTGCTGGAGAAGATACCGAACTTTCCGCTGGAGGAAGCAGAGAGGATAGCAGAAACTGATGAGGGGATATAATGTTTGCGTATAATGGTGTCTGATTTCACGAAGTATCGGGCTTGAAAATGGTTCGAGGGTACATTATGTAGTAGAAAAGCCCGAAATAAGCCCTATATGCGGGAAAAATCCGGCTCATGCAGAAATCAGAGTACATAAAATTTGTGTGTTTCTTGGACGAACGGTTCATACTCATGGAAAAATAAAAGGGTGGGGCAAACTTCTGAAAAAGAAGCCCCCACCTTTTCGCATAACTAAGAGGGTGTCAGAACTTTTCCGCAAAAGAGGTTAGGATGGTTAAATATCTCAGACTGGTGTTTTTCGGGATATATAAAATTTGTTATAGACTGACGGAGAGACAATAGTAGAGGCGGAGGTGGCTTGAATAATTAAGCTGCCCTGTCCTTTAAATATAGAAACTAACTAATATTAAAGCGGAACAAGAATTTACGTGAAGCAATTCTTTGTGTAAAATGAGGTGGCGAAATTTTGAAAAAATTTTTGTGTATGGCTATCTTTTTGCCTTGCTGAGTTGTTATACATAATAGAAAGGGAAAAACGTTTTGAACTTTAATAACGGGAAAGGAGGATTTTGTGGATGTTGATTTTCTTTTGATCAGGAATATGAAAAAAGGCAATGAAGATGCCTTCGATGTGTTTGTCCGCAAATACTATGATGATATTTTGAAATATTGCGGATACCATTGCCCTTATCCAGAATATGCCGAGGATTTGGCACAGGAAACATTTGTACATTTTTTCGCAAAATTATCTGATTACCGTCATATGGGAAAGGCAAAAAATTTCCTATATACCATAGCTGGAAATTTGTGCAAGAACTATTTCAAGAAAGCAAAAGAAATCTCGCTGGAGGATACCGAACTGGCTGATCTGGTGGAAGAAGCTGAATTTACACCGGACATTCTCACAAAGCTGGAGGTTGAGGATGCACTGAAACACTTGTCTGATGAATTAAGGGATGTAGTTGTTCTGTATTATTTTCAGGATTTGAAGCTATCGGAGATAGCTGATGTCCTGCAAATCGGTCTACCATTGGTAAAATACCGCATGAAGCAGGCAAAAGTCCAGTTAAAAATGTATTTAGAGGAGGGAGACTATGACATTTGAAGAGAAACTAAAAAGATATAAAACAGCCACGCAGATTCCGGCAAGAGAGGAAGCAATTCAGAAAACCATTCAGATGTCAAAAGCGGCCTTTTATGCAAATGAACAGGACAAAATTATGCCCTATCATGAATTTTTGTTTACACAGTTTAAAATGATTCAGAAGCGTTGGTGGGGGTTCCAGTTCCTTATTCTGTTGCTGTTTTGGATTACTTTTCCTTTATCTGTGGAGAGTGAATCTGTTCAAAAAAGCATGGCGGTGACAGCATCGCTGTTTATTATTCTTTTAATTCCAGAGTTATGGAAAAACAGAAGCTGCCAGTCTATGGAAATTGAGGCGGCAAGCTATTACTCCCTGCGACAAATCTATGCGGCACGAATGACTTTGTTTGGTATTGTAGATGTTGTATTTATTACATTGTTTTGCAGTATGGCATCCACAACGCTGAATCTTGCCCTGTCGGTATTACTGACACAGTTTCTATTTCCTATGGTAATTACGGCGTGCATTTGCTTTGGCGTATTATGTAGCAAGCATTGCTTTAATGAATTTGCTGCAATTGGCATGTGTATTATTTGGAGTGCATTATGGTGGCTGCTTATCCTGAATAAAACAGTTTATGCGTTGATCACAATGCCGGTATGGATTGGACTGTTTGGAATTGCACTGGCATTTTTATTTTTTACAATTCATCGAACACTGAATAGTTGTAACAATTACTGGGAGGTAAACTTAAATGGAATTGAAGGTTGAAAATCTTACAAAAGATTTCGGCGGTTTCACCGCTGTGAACCATTTATCTATGACCATGACAAATGGCGTTTATGGGCTGTTGGGAATAAATGGAGCAGGAAAAACAACATTAATGAGGATGCTTTGTACTCTGCTAAAGCCGAGCGAGGGAAGAATTACCTGTAATGGAAAGGACATTTTTAAGATGGATGCTGACTACAGAAAGCTGTTAGGCTATCTGCCCCAGGACTTTGGTTTTTATCCAGAGTTTACGGTACAAGATTATCTTCTCTATATTGCGACTCTTAAAGGAATTAAAAATTCTTTTGCCAAAAAGAGAGTGAAAGAGCTTATCACTCAGGTTGGTCTTGCAAAAGTGGCAAATAGGAAGATGAAAAAATTATCCGGTGGAATGAAGCGGCGCGCCGGAATTGCTCAAGCAATGCTGAACAATCCTAAAATCCTTATTTTGGATGAACCGACAGCGGGACTTGATCCAAATGAGCGGATACGATTCCGCAATCTGATCAGCGAATTATCAGAAGACCGTCTGATACTATTGTCTACCCACATTGTTTCTGACGTTGAATATATTGCAAATGAGATTTTGCTTTTGAAAGACGGCAGTTTGGTCTGCAGAGGAACCTCAGAGGAACTAATTTACTCCATGAAGGAAAATGTATGGAGATGCAATGTGGAAAAAGCACAGGTTCCTGCTATTCAAAAGGCATATAAGGTTTCCAATATAAAATCTGAAGCGCATGGAGCAGAATTGCGGATTATTTCTAAGGATAAACCTTTTGCTGATGCAGTGCAGGAGAATCCGAATTTGGAAGATGTGTTCCTGTATTATTTTGGAGAAAAGGCAGGTGATGAAAATGCTGCGATTTGAGATAAAAAAGGTTTTTTCTAAAACTGTAAATAAAATAGCGCTTGTGATTTTAATGATTGCACTTTGTATTGTAAGTTTTTTTGCGATCAGCAGTGTGGAGTATGTTGATAAAGAAGGAAATTCCACAAGTGGTATTGTGGCAGCGCATCATTTGCGGGATGAGAAAAATCAATGGTCTGGCTATCTTACAGAAGATATGCTTTTGGAAGTGATAGAAAAAAATGCGGAAATTAACGCATCGGAGGAATACTTATCCAAAGATTATAGAGAAAACAATAAAGCATATGCCAAAAAACAGGGATTTTCAGATATCAGGACAATTTTAAATAAGGCATTTTGTTCTTTTCAGGAATATGATTATTACAGAGCTGACAGTGTTTCGGCGGATGAAGCAGGCAGTTTATATGAACGGCGAATTTCAAATTTGACGGAATGGCTGAATAGCGATGAAGTCAAAGACAATTATTCGGAAGCGGAGAAAAACTTTTTAATTACGAAATACAAGGAGCTTGAAACCCCTCTTTATTATGAGTATTTTGATGGCTGGAAAGCTCTGTTGGAATATGCACCTACGATAATTATGTTGATTGTACTTATTATGGGATTTCTCGTGTCTGGTATTTTTTCAAGTGAGTTTCAACTAAAGGCAGATTCTATTTTCTTTTCCACGAGATTAGGAAGAAATAGAGGGACCGTTGCAAAAATAAAAGCAGGATTTCTTATGGTTACAGTCATTTACTGGGGAGTAATGCTGGCTTATTCAGCAGTTGTTCTCATCTCATTGGGAACGGATGGAGCAAGCTGCGCGATTCAGACGGGCCTGGGTGGATGGAAGAGCTTTTACAATATCAGCTATCTACAGGATTATCTCTTAACAATGATCGGAGGATACCTGGGCAGTTTATTTATTTTGACGTTTTCCATGCTTGTATCCGCCAAGACACGCTCCACAGTATTGGCGGTAACCATCCCATTTATTTTACTGTTTATTCCTTCGTTTTTGAATGGGATTTCCATTTTATCAAGCGTATTAGGGCTTTTGCCAGACCAACTTTTACAGATCAGTGAAGCGGTTAACTTTTTTAATTTGTATCAAATTGGAGGGAAGGTAATTGGTGCAATTCCAATTATTATGATTTTGTACTTCGTACTATACTGTGCGCTTTTACCGATATTGCATCATGTATATCGAAAGACGGAGATAAAATAGATGAGGCGAAATACCAAACGAAAAAGCCATAAAATAGGGGCTGTTGTTGCACTCTTGTTTGCTGTATTAATATATATATATTCATAGCAAATAACATTACTTTCATTTCTCATGTTACACTGCCTTCTTTTAGCAGCATAACACATAATGTTGCCAGTGCAGATCATGACTGGAATTTGATTCTGGTAAACAGCAGCAATTATATACCTGATGATTATGAGGTGGAATTAACAGAGTTATCAAATGGTGAAAAAGTAGATTCCAGAATATATCCAGAATTACAGGGAATGTTTAATGCAGCAAGAGCAGAGGGGTATGGCCTGTTTGTTGCCGCCGGATACAGAACCCAGGAAAAGCAACAACAACTGCTGGATGATAAAATAGTAGCGTATGAAAAAGAGGGCTATTCAAAATCCGAAGCAGAACGACTTGCGAAACAATGGGTTGCTGTTCCTGGAACCAGTGAACATCAATTAGGCATAGCAGTTGATATAAATGCCGATACAACCAAAAGTTCTAGTGATGAAGTGTATAACTGGCTGGCACAAAATGCTTATAAATACGGATTTATAAAACGTTATCCTTCAGACAAAACAGAGATAACAGGCGTCATTAATGAACCGTGGCATTATCGGTATGTGGGCAAAGAAGCGGCACAGGAAATATATTCTCAAGGCATCTGTCTGGAAGAATATATTCAAGGTTTGGAGTAGCTTTTGTAGATTTTGAAGAGGAGGTGATGTTGGTTGGAACGATAGAAATTGTAATGAGGAAGATTGCTCCCTCTGGGAGCATTTCAGAAACTGTCCTTGTTTCACTGCCGGGTGCGGAATCCCAGGAATCCGCCCATAGTTCCGATATCCTCATCTTCCCCAATCTGGAAATCCGCATCAACGAACAGACAGTCTACCACAATGGCATTCCCGTTCCACTCACCCACCATGAGTTCTTTACCTTACTCTATCTAGCCCAACACCCGTCCTGGGTTCTTAGTAAAAAGCAGATCTACGAAGCAGTCTGGGAAGAGAATCCAGAGCAATGCGGAGCGTCGGTAGCGAATGTGGTGTACTCGCTTAGAAGGAAAATAGGAGAGAGGTACGGTACATAGAAACAGTGATTGGCAGCGGGTATCGGTTTGTTGAATAGACGCAGCCCGGAGTATAGTGTGGAAAATGCACAGTATTTCGGACTGCGTCTTATACTCATTAAATTCGCATACTGCGTTTCCCCCAAAAGTTATCAATATAGTCTTATAATTGACCCATAAAGTTATCTTTCATGACAACGAATAATAAGAAATCTATGGTAACATCCTACCCGTATTGGTAAATTATTCTACAGGAAAGGGTGCGAATCATGGAAAACGAAATATATGAAAAAGACTACGGAGAGGAATTCCGGCAGCAAAGCGATAAGTCAGAGGGGAAGGATTTTCTGGACACATTAATGGAGGTTGGATTCTTTCAGAAGTATCAGGAAGAAATGAATAAGATTCCAAAGCGTGTGGTTCCAAAGGAAAAAGCGGATTATGAATACTTGCTTGGGGAGTGTGACGCATACGTCCGGCAGTTCGGAGGAAGAATCCGGGGCGAGGTAGATTATCAGAAATGGCAGGCGATCATTGATCTGTACCTGGAGCATTTTGAGTTCTGCGATAGGGAGGCGCTGACATTGTTAAAAGAAATTGCAGAGCGGGCAGAGAATGTGACGTTTTCGATGAAAGATGGGCTGATTCGGATGTCAGTGTTCATTGGATATTTTGATGAGGTGTATTAATGTGTGAAAACATCTGCTAGTGTGACTGGTGGGTGCTTTTTTCTCACAGATATGGTATGCTATAAGCAATCAAACTGGCGGAGGTATGAGTATGGAAGAACAGCAGAATCCATTGACTTATGAAATCATCAAAGCGGCGGTTGCCGGGGAGAAGTGGGCAACGGAACGAGTTCTTAGATATTACGATGATTATATGACAGAACTTGCCACAGTGAAAGAAAGGCAGCCAGATGGCAGCATGAGAACCTATGTGGATGAGGATTTGAAGCAGGAGATAGCATTGAAACTTCTGGAGGAGATACCGAAGTTTCCAATGGATGAAGCGGAAGGGATAGCGGGAGAGAAATAAAATTTGTGTGTTTCTTGGATGAATGGTTCATACTCATGGAAAAATAACAGGGTGGGGTAAACTTCTGAAAAAGAAGCCCCCACCTTTTCGCGTAACTAAGAGGGTGTCAGTACCTTTTCGCAAAAGAGGATTTGAGGTAAAATACCCTGAACGGGTGACCGTAAAGAGCAATTGTGTTAGAAGAGCGTATGGAAAAGGGACGCAGAAGATGAAAAGTTGTACTGTTTTACGATTGTTTTTTTATAGACATTTATGCGCTATACTTTTATGATAATTTCAAGGAGGTAGCTTATGGCCTATAGAATATTAGTCGTTGACGATGATAGAAGTATTGTCAAAATGATAAAGGACTTTTTGGAGATGGAAGAATATCATGTGGATACTGCGTTAAATGGAGAGGATGCACTTCGGAAAGCAGAAACGCATCCGGATTTAATTATACTTGATATTAACCTGCCTTCAATAAATGGGATTGAGGTTTGCAAAAAGATTCGTGATTTTGTGGATTGCCCGATTTTATTCTTGACAGCCCGTATTGAGGAGCAGGATAAGATTACTGGTTTAAGGGCTGGAGGTGATGATTATATTGTTAAGCCATTTTCACTTGGGGAATTACAGGCCCGTATTGAAGCGCATCTTCGGAGAGAGAATAGAAAACAAGCGAAGAAAGATTTTCGATATGACAATGATTTGTGTATTGATTATAGCAGTCGGCAGATTTTCTGGAAGCAAAACGAGATTGAACTAACAAAATCAGAATTTGATATTGTTGAATTGCTTTCTACTTATCCGGGGCAGGTGTTTGACCGGGAAATGATTTATGAACGACTATGGGGATTTGACCGGGGTGGAGACAATAAGATTGTGACAGAGCTGATTCGCAGAATCCGTAATAAACTAAAGAATTATACAGAAAAAGATTATATAGAGACGGTCTGGGGGTGTGGATATAAATGGGCTTCAAGAAAATAAACTCTTTAAAAGTTTCATTATTTACGCATCTTGTTGTAGCGTTGGTTTTCTCTATTATTTTTTCGTTTGCTGTGCAAAATATAGCAGGCCATATGAAAGAAACTATCTGGCTCGAATATATAGATGCAGATGAGTTATACGAGTTTCAAAATAAATATTCCAGTCAGTTTGGAGGTATGATTTCTGTACCGCAGGTTATGAACAGCGAGATGGATAAGGTAGATCAATTTTGGGTAGGGGTATGCGAATTTATGGAAAGCTGGAGCGTTTTTATTTTGACTTTTACCAGCGTTTATATCGCATTGACCATATTTTATAACAGAAGGCTGAAAAAACCACTCCATATATTAAATAGCTGTGCTGAAAAAATCAGTCAGCAGGAATTGAATTTTTCTGTTGACTACACTAAAAAGGACGAAATGGGACAGCTATGTGGTGCATTTGAAAAAATGCGGGAACAGTTGCAACTGAATAACAGTGAAATGTGGAATATGATTGAAGAACAGAAACAGATGAGGTCTGCTTTTTCACACGATCTGCGAACACCACTATCTGTTCTAAAGGGATATGTAGAATATTTGATACGCTATTATCCAAAAGGAAAGTTGTCGCAGGAAAAGATAATGGGAACGTTGGATGATCTCTCTGAGCAGATACGCAGGATTGAGGATTTCTCTGATACAATGAAGAGCATCAACCGTATGGACGATTTATGCGTCAGAAGGAGCAAAGTAGTTGCGTCTATTCTTCAAAGGAAAACCGCAGATGTTTTTGATACACTTTCCGGAACTGGCAAAAAGGAGTATTCCATTGTAGAAAAATTGTCTCAGGAACAGTTCAATATAGATATGGATGTTTATTTGGAAATTTTAGAGAATGTGGTAGGCAATGCTATGCGATATGCAACGAGTAGCGTAAAGCTAGAAATATGGGATGAAAAGGGATGGCTTCATTTTATGGTTTCTGATGATGGCCCAGGCTTTACAAGTGAGGAATTGACAAAGGCAACAAAGCCGTATTTTCACGGAAAAAGCACAGGAGATTGTCATTACGGAATGGGGCTGTATATTTGTGATCTTCTTTGTAAGAAACATGGAGGATGTCTCAGTCTATTTAATCAGACAGGCAGCGGGGCCTGTGTACGAGTAAAACTGCATATAGAATAATCAGGTGGGATTCAGATTTTTTTCTGAATCCCGTTTTATTGTTTTTTTGTAGTCTTTTACCGTTTAGGATATTCATATAAAGAAAAATAAATTGTGAAGGAGAAGGTTGTATGAGTTGGAAACTTGCCCGAAAGGATATGGACCTGCTGATTAGAAATCCTATAACATATTTAGGAATTATTCTTATGATATGGATTGTGTTTTATACTGTCAGTCCATTTTGGAATTTATATGGGAATGTCCGTGATGAAAAATCTTCTGTTGTATATGATTCAGATGGAGAGATAGAGGACGGATATATTCCTACACCAACAGAGGTTGTTTATCAAAATGTTATGCAGGAATTACGAGAGGCATTAATTTCTGACTGCTCCTTGAGTGAAGAAGCGGCGGATAAAGAAATTAAAAAAATACAGGAAAACGAATGGAGTATGGATCAGATTGCCCAGTATTTTAAAGACAAGTATTCATTAAATGGGGTAAAGAGTATATTTGTATTATATGAGCATATGTGGGCGACCAAAGGAGAAATGGATGAGTATTTGGGGAACGTATTCCATGACAGAACATATACAAAGAGTTTTGCATACAAATATTCTGAATATTTAGGGATTGGGTCTATTCTGTTTACCGTAGTTATTTTTGCTCTTATCCTAGCACGTGACTTGAAAAAAGATATGTATGCCCTTATTCATGCAAAATCGTTATGTGGCCGGAATTATATAATTGGAAAAATGATTGCAGGTGTTGGTTTTGTATATGCTGTCATAATCCCTCTTACATTTATTATAAACATGATCGCAATGAGAGTAGGAAAAAGCTATGGTTTTCGTGTTGACTTTTGGGATATCTGGAAAAGAGTGATTATTTTGGATTTCCCAAGTATATTGCTGACAGGATGTTTAATGATGTTTATTGCGCTTCTTTTCCGGAGCATTATGCCTGCCACTCCTGCCCTGCTCCTGTACTTTTTGTATTCCAATATGGGAACGTATGATTCGTCAAGCGGTTATATTTACAAGGTTAAGCCGTTTGCTCTTTTTGTCAGATTCCCCATGCTGTTTTCGGAATTAACAATGCCTAGAGGAGCATTGTGGAATGTATGTTTTGCTTGTGTTTTATCGGCAGTTCTTCTGGCTGCATCTGTGGTTTTATGGGAAAGGAGGCGCGGCGGATGAGGTATGAATTAAAGATTACCCTGCCAATCTATAAGATTGTGTATTCTATCGCTTTTATGGTGATTATTGTTTTGGTAAGTCCAATCAATTCTTTCAGTGGGATTATTACTGCTGTAGAACCAAATGTTGCGTTGCTTGCCGGCGTATTTATGGCAGATAATTATTACAAAGAGTATGTGGGAGAACGGGTTGCTGTTTTTTACAGGTATCCGATTAGAAAAAAATATATTTCCATGCTGGTAAGGACTTTGTTGAGCTGGCTTTATCTACTCATCTTAGTTGCCGTGTTTTATTGGGGCTTTGTATGGTGGTATCGGCCGTCTAATTTTTCACAGATTCCTATATGGAAGATGTATGCGGATACTCTAGCCGCCTGCGCCGCAAGTATGTTTTTTGCAGGAGTCTTCAGCTTTACCATAACGAACGTAATTCAAAAAATAGGGATTGGAATAGGCGTAACTTTTTTCTTATGGCTGTTTTTAACCTCGACAATGGCAAATGTTTTACCGCAGCCCGTACAAATGTTTAGGATTATTGGATCAACCTCTCAGCTTGGTGTACTGGAGCCTGATTATCGAAGCCGGGTTTTCTATATACTGATAGGGGCAGTATTACTCGTACTGAACTGGCTGATATTACAGATGCAGCCCGGCAGCAATACAAAGAAAGGATGGATGAGATATGGGAATAAACATTGAAAATCTAGTGATGGAGTATAAAAAGGGAGTCAAAAGTCTGGATCATATCAACTTGAATATTGACCAGGGGATTTATGGACTGTTGGGAGAAAATGGCGCAGGAAAGTCTACCTTAATGAAGATTCTTGTAACACTGCTGACGCCAACAGAAGGAACTGTTGAGATTAACGGAATCCGTCTGGAAAGAAAGAATTATGAGTTGATTAAGAAAGAGATCGGATATTTGCCACAGGAATTAGGGCTTTATCCTAATCTTACTGTAAGAGAATCGCTGGAATATGTAGGGGTTATGTCAGGGCTAAAGAAAAAAGAATATGAGGAGCGAATTGACTATTATTTGGATAAGACAGGGCTGATTACACAGCAAAGAAAAAAGAATAGGCAACTATCCGGTGGCATGAAACGGCGTGTAGGACTTGTTCAGGCATTACTGCACAACCCGCGCATTTTGATTGTGGATGAACCCACTACAGGGCTTGATCCGGAAGAACGTATCCGTATCCGCAATTTGCTTGTCGATTTTGCGGCGGATCGTATAGTTTTATTTTCCACCCATGTGACGGAGGATTTAGCGGCCACCTGTGATAAACTTTGTATTTTGCGGAAAGGAAAACTGACCTATGATGGAAGCGTTACGGAACTTGTTTCAAATGCCGAGAACCATGTATTTCGCTGTTCCTTTCAAAATGAAAGAGATTTTCAGGAATTTCAGAGAAACTATAAAGTTACTTCAAAAATATACAAAGCGAATGAAATTGAGGTGCGTTTTGTAAACGGAAGAAAACCAGAATTTTTATGTGAATTATGTACTCCGAATTTGGAGGATGCTTACATTTACAATATGTATGTGAAAGAAAATGATTAAGTGGTATATTGTGGAGGAGGAACATGAAGAAAATTTTATTGGTTGATGATGATATGGCAACTCTGAAAGGATTGCAAATGTGTTTTGGTTCGAAGAATTTTCCCACAATTAGTGCAACCAATGTTTCTGCAGCAAAACAGCTATTTGATACAGAAGAGATATCGTTAGTTTGTACGGATTGGGATTTGCCAGGTGGAAAAACAGGACTGGACATATTGACTTATGCGAGGGAAAGAAACATTCCTGTAGTTTTTCTGACGGGACATGACGAGGACAATTATGAAAAGATTGCATTAGAGAAAGGCGCAGTTCGTTATTACATTAAAGGACAATTTTCATATTTAAAATTTAGAGATGATTTAATTGAACTTGCAAATAGGGAATAAACACTGATGGGGAAAATCCTTATATTGACCTTTTCTGACTCAGAAGAACCTATTATGGATAAAATCCTGACAGCAGTGGAAGGTGAGCCGACAATGGAGCATATCGCAAATCGTCACACACCATCTGTCCTCACATTCCCCAACCTGGAAATCCGCATCAACGAACAGATTATCTACCACGATAACCACCCCGTCCCTCTCACCCACCATGAGTTCTTCACATTACTTTACCTGGCTCAACACCCGTCCTGGGTTCTCTCGAAAGAGCAGATCTACGAAACAGTCTGGAAAGCGGCCCCGGAGCATTGCGGGGCGGCGGTGGCGAATGTGGTGTATTCCCTTAGACGGAAGATCGGAGATGGGTACATAGAAACAGTGGTTGGGAGCGGGTATCGGTTTGTAGGATAGATGATATGGCAGAGACAGTTTTGTATGAACTGTTTCTGTCTTTTTGCATAATAGTTTGCCAAGCATTAGATATTGTGATTTCAGTGATGCAACTGCTGGTTGCACAAATTCAAACTAAAATTGGTTGTGATAATAACAAATTTCCAGTATGCTATAAATAAAAAAGGGGGCTGGTAATATGACGTTAGGAGAAAAAATACAGAAACTCAGAAAGTCATGTGGTCTGTCGCAGCTTCAGTTAGCAGAGCAATTGGATGTATCCCGTCAGTCAGTTTCAAAATGGGAATTGAATGAGTCAGTTCCTGATATAAATAAAATAGTAAGACTGAGTGAATTGTTTTCTGTTTCTGTGGATGAATTATTGAAAGAGCAATACACATCTTATGTAGAGAATGTCGATACAAAATCAACGATTGAGGATATTGTTCAAATGAATTATATAAATAGTTTAATTAAAATCGGTATTAAAACAACTATTTTAGGAACGGTGCTAATTGTTTTAGAATGCTTGTTTTTACCGGTGTTGGCAATTATTCAGAAATCACAGGTTAATGGGCAGGGGTTTTATACGGATTTTATGGATTATATATCTGTTCAGCCAATGCCAATTATATATATCCTTACGATTATAATAATTTGTGTGGGGATTTTCCTTGTTTTTTGGGGGAGTAGAAGAAAAAGGAAAAGTCATAATGGCGAAGGTGATTGATATGTTGAAGTGTTATATAGAAGCTCTCATGTTTTTCCCAAAAGAGCAGATCTACGAAGCAGTCTGGAAAGCGGACCCGGAGCATTGCGGGGCGGCGGTGGCGAATGTGGTGTATTCCCTTAGACGAAAGATCGGAGATGGATATATAGAAACGGTGGTTGGGAGCGGGTATCGGTTTGTGGGGTAAGTAGTAATTGTGCCGATGGCAATGAGCGTTTATGCGCTGTTGCTGTCGGCATTTTTGAGTTGTATCAGAAATAACTTGATAAGCGGAAAAGAACGATTTATAATGCTAGTTCACACCTTGTATTGTTCGAGCATAAGAACTATAATAAATACGTTGGAGGTGCTGAAATGGATTATATGACGTTGAAAGAGGCAAGCGAGAAGTGGGGTGTTTCTCCGCGAAGAATAAATTATTATTGTACTGCAGGGCGAATCCCCGGTGCTGTGAAGATGGCGACAATCTGGTTACTTCCGAAAAATGCGGAAAAGCCAATTGATGGTAGAACGAAACAAGGAAAGGTGCAAAGAGATGGAAAGAATTCTTTACGTTGAAGATGATTTGAGCCTTATTGACGGCTTGAAATATACATTAGAGAAAAGCGGCTATTTGGTAGATAATGTGCGAACCATAAAAGAGGCGCTGGCATTTTACAGGCAGAATAAATATGATTTGTTGCTACTAGATGTTACTTTGCCGGACGGAAGTGGTTTTGATATTTGCAAAGAGGTACGGAATCAGTCAACAGTTCCTATTATCTTCCTAACAGCATCGGATGAAGAAATCAATATAGTTATGGGGCTTGATATGGGTGGAGATGATTATATTACAAAACCATTTAAGCTCAATGAATTGATTTCGAGGATCAAGGCCATTCTTCGCCGCTCAACACAGTTTTCAAAAGCCGATTCTGTCTTAGAGGCAAATGGAATCAAAGTGGATACGGCAGAGCGCCTTGTCTGGAAAAGCGGTGCGCTGTTAGAACTTACCCTTGTTGAGTACAAGCTGCTATGCCTCTTTATGCAGAATCCGAACCACCTACTGACACGGGAAATGATATTAGATCGTATGTGGGACGGAAACGGAAATTATGTTGATGATAATACCTTGTCCGTTTATATCAGACGCCTACGAAGCAAAATTGAGGAAACACCTAATACACCGAAATTCCTCCTGACAGAACGGGGATTTGGGTATAAGTGGGTTGTCGAATGAGGCTATACTATGAATAAATTGAGTAAAGAAGCAAAAGTATTATTATATGGAATAACCATCACTTGCGTTATATCTTTCCTTTTGGCATTTGGCATTTCTTCTTTGATGGCAAAGGAATACCAAAAAGACTTGATGCAGCATGATTATTTTGTGGCGGGATATCTTTTGAACCATTCAGATGCTTTGGAAATTTCCGCTTTTACTGCAGAGAGAAATGAGAATGATATAGAAACTGGTCGCAACACACTGGAAGCTATCGGATATGATGACACCCTTTCCGCGAAACTGCTTCCCTCTGTTTTGTCATATCGAAACCGTGCAATGATAGCACTCTTTTTCTTGATGGTGTTTGCCTTTGGTATCGTGTATGTCTTAGTAGTTTACTACTTAAGCAGGCAGCATAAAGCGATTAAGGGTGCTGAAAAAGCTATCCGGGAATTTTTAGATGGTAATACAATGAGCCGCATTGAAAGTGAGGAAACTGGCGATTGGTATAGCTTGTTCCATGCAGTAAATGAACTTTCTGCTATCCTCTCTGCCCATGCGGACAATGAAAAACAGACAAAAGAGTTTTTGCAGGATATTATCTCCGATGTATCACATCAGCTAAAAACGCCCTTGTCCGCATTGAAAATGTATAATGAGATTATTGGTAGAAGTGATACGGATCAGGCGGCAGTGATGGACTTTTCTCAAAAATCTCTGCGGGAGATCAAGCGAATCGAGGATGTTGTTTATACACTATTAAAATTAGCAAGGCTTGATGCCGGAATTATTCAAATGCAAAAAGCACCAGAGAATATTTCGGTTCTCATGCAGGATATTCTTGAAAGATTTGAGGTTTGGGCAGACAGGGAAAGTAAAACAATAACGCTTTCCGGAGATGATAATACGATATTCAATTGTGATGCCCTTTGGGTTTCAGAGGCCGTTGGGAACATCGTAAAAAATGCTTTAGAACATACTACGGAAGGCGGGCATATTACTGTCCGATGGGAGCAGACCCCTCTGCTTACGCAAATAATCGTAGAAGATAATGGAAAAGGCATACATCCCGAGGATTTATATAATATATTCAAGCGTTTTTACCGGAGTCGATTTTCGCAGGATGTTCATGGAATTGGACTAGGATTGCCACTTGCTAAGACTATTGTGGAAAGTCATGGAGGAACCATTTCTGTGACGAGCAAAATTGACGTTGGAACTACGTTCACATTAAATTTTTTCAATCTTACAAATGAGTAAGATAGATTTCATCTGTTTGTAAGCCTCAAAGGGTAATATAATCCTGAAAGGCAGGTAATGATTATGAATATACTTGAAGTAAAAGACCTGTGCAAAACCTACGGCACAGGCGAAACAGAGGTTCATGCACTGAACCATATTTCTTTTTCCGTCCGGAAGGGAGAGTTTATTGCGATTGTCGGTGAATCCGGCTCCGGGAAAAGTACGTTGCTGAATGTAGTGGGGGCGCTGGACAATGCGACATCCGGCAAGGTTCTGATTGACGGAAAGGACATCTTTTCCATGTCTGAAAAGAAGCTGACTGTTTTTCGGCGGCAGCATATCGGCTTTATTTTTCAGTCATTTAATCTGATTCCAGAATTGAATGTGGAGCAGAATATCACATTTCCGCTTTTGCTGGACTATAAGAAGCCGAACCCCAAATTTGTGAATGAGTTGCTGAATGTGCTGGGTCTTGCGGAGCGCCGGAACCATTTACCCAGCCAGCTCTCTGGTGGTCAGCAGCAGCGTGTGGCCATTGGCCGAGCTTTGGTCACTCGTCCGGCATTGATTATGGCGGATGAACCGACTGGAAACCTTGACAGCAAAAACAGTCAGGAGGTTATCGCACTTTTACAATCTATGTCATCCAAGTATCAGCAGACCATTTTGATGATTACACACAATGAAAACCATGCAGGCGCGGCGGATCGTGTCTTCCGTATGTCAGATGGCGTTCTGAAGGATTTGGGGGTGTCGTCACAGTGAAAAGTTATCTTGGACTGGTTCCCCAATATGAAAAAGTACATCGGAAAAACAACAGGATTTCCGTCCTGTGCATCGTTTTGTCCGTCCTGCTTGTAACAGCCATTTTTAGCATGGCTGATATGGCAATACGCGCACAAAAAAATTATTTCATCAAAACGAATGGAGAGTATCACATCAGCCTGACAGGGATTGATGAGCAGATCGCAGAAATAATGAAGGCTAGAGTGGATGTTGCTGTCTGCGGCTGGACATATCAGGGGTGTACCGGGTCAATAGGCCAGAAAACGGTGAGCTTTGCTGGTGCAAGCGAGGCGGCGTTTACTGAGCTTTCTGAAATGAATATGCAGGATGGAGCCTATCCCGTAATGCCAGATGAAGCCCTGTTAAACAGCAATGCCTTAGAGCAGCTTGGTCTTTCGATTGGTGATTCGGTATCCGTTGTTGTTCCAGATGGTTCGCAAAAGGAATACCGCATTACTGGCGTTCTTGAAGATATGGGAAGTCTATTAATGGCTGATGTTTATGGCATGGTATTAAGTGAGGACGGCTTCCGGGCGATTGCAGACGAGAACGCAAATGACGGAACAACCTTTCGTGTCCAATTCAAAAGTGGCGTTGATATTCAAAAGGCTATCCGGCAGATTAAAGATTCCTATGGGTTAAGTGATAATCAGGTGTCTGAAAATACAGCTTTGCTTGGCCTAATGGGACAAAGCGAAAATAGTACCATGCAATCGCTGTATCTTGTGGCTGCTTTTCTGGTTCTGCTGGTTCTGATTGCCGGAACGGTTATGATTGCAGCCAGCTTCAATACAAATGTTTTGGAGCGCGTACAGTTCTATGGATTATTACGATGCCTTGGTGCGTCTAAAAAGCAAGTAAAGCACTTTGTCATCCTACAAGGATTGCGTCAAAGTATGAGAGGCGTTCCTATCGGACTGATTACTGGGCAGATCATCACATGGTGCGCTTGCCTATTGTTGAAATCCATTAGTGGTGATCGCTTTTCAGAGATTCCGTTATTTCAGTTCAGTATAGTCGGCTTGGTTGCAGGCGCGGTTGTTGGTTTTTTGATTGTACTTCTGGCCTCGCTATCTCCGGCGAAGAAAGCGGCTAAAGTTTCACCTGTGACCGCAATTAGTGGAAATACACAACTTACACAGAATAAAAAAGCGGCTAACACCAAACTATTCCGTGTGGAAACAAGTATGGGGATTTTCCATGCACTATCCGGCAAGAAAAATGTATTTCTTATGACTTGCTCTTTTGCTATCAGCATTATGATGTTCCTGTCTTTTCAGGTAATGGTGGTCTTTCTGGATCAAGGAATGCCCGCCCTGGCTTCCTCTGCGGCAGATGTATCTGCCACTATGGGAAATGCGCCATTTACCAGAACTGTAATCGAGGAAATAAGCAGAATTGATGGCGTAGATAAAGTGTTTGGTAGAATGGAGCAAACAGGTTTGTCCGTTTCCTTTGGCAGTGAGGATGGAACTATCACGCTTATTTCCTATGACGATAATCAATTCAAATGGGCAAAAGATGCGTTGAATGAAGGGAAAATTGCGCCTGTTCAGGACAACACGGACAATGTTTTAGTAGTCTATCGTGATGGAATGACCTGGGATGTTGGCGATACTATAACCATTCATACATCCGCAGGCGATAAACAAGTCACGATAGAGGGAACCCTGGCTACGACCAATGCAAGGAATGGTGCAGGCAGTAATGGATATATGATTTGCTCTGAGCAGACTTTCATTGATATTGCGGGGGACTTAGGCTATACCACAGTTGACATACAGCTCTCCAAAACAGGTGATGATGATACGGTTTCAGCTATCCGAAACTTGTTCCCAGCCGACAGTTCTGTTTCGGATAAGAGGCTTTCAAATTCTGAAGCACAGAGTTCTTATTATACCGGAGCAATTTTCATTTATGGATTTCTTATTATCATCGCACTAATAACCGTATTCAATATTTTCAACAGCATGAACGCCAGCGTAGCGTCCAGGACAAAACAATACGGTATCATGCGCTCCATTGGTATGGGAGCAAATCAGCTCTACAAAATGATTGCTGCAGAAGCGTTTGCCTATGCGGCATTAGGGTGTATAGCTGGATGTGTTTTGGGATTGCCCTTAAATAAACTTATGTATCAATTTTTAATTTCTGATAAATGGGGAACGAATTGGCAGGTTCCAGTGGCATCATTGCTACTTATCGTTCTATTGTGTTTAGTGTCAGTAGCAATCGCAATCAGACGCCCTATTAAACAGATAAGCAAAATGGCAATTGTGGATACAATAAAGCTACAGCAGTAATAGTGCATATTAAAAGGCTAATTGATCTGAGTATTCAGTGAGATTAGCCTTTTATCATTTTATCTTACAAATGAGTAAGACAGAATTCACTTGAAAGTAAGGCAGAGCATATACAATATTTTCAAGGAAGTGTTTTGTCATACCTAGAATATATTTTTGTGTAACATCTGAAAGAAATGAGAGAGCGCTGCCAATGGGATGAGTTATGAATGGCTTAAGGAAAGCAAATTTGTTTAGCTTTCCGTCACTCTTTGTCACATTCTGTCGAACGATTTTCAAAATATTAGACCATCCATAACTCATCCATAACTTATCCAGAAGTCGGTGGTTTATAATGGCAGAAAACGAGAGAAACCAGCAGAAACAAGGAACTCTTGTCCTGCTGGCTTCACTCAGAGTCTTTCGTTTCGGACCCGGATTGGCGGGCGAGTAGCTGCTCGACCATACAGTCCACGGTGTTCAGCATGAATTTCCGATCCTCGGAGCGGCACACCTGGAATTTCCCGATGAGATGCTGTATTTCTTCCTCATCCTCTGTGCTGTCCGGGTTGAACAGTATGTTCGCTGAAATTCCTAACCGATTCACAATCGGGTAGAGGATTTCAAAGGAAGGGTTCATCTGTCCCTTCTCTATGTTCTGGATGGTCTTGATTGCCACATGGCAATCGTCCGCCAGTTCCTGTTGGGTTAGTTTGCAGTCGTGTCTTGCGGCGCGGATACAGCTACCCAAATGTACTAATTTGTCTTTCGGCATAATCATTCACCTCACATATATTCTATCGTGCCGATTTGGGTTTTCACATTCCCTAATCGTACCGATGATTTATGTACGATTATACCGATTTTGAAAAATAGAATACGCAAAGCTCTGTTGGGAGGCCCAATAAAAAAAACGGCTTTTCGCAGCAGGGCTTATTGTGCTTGCCATCTGTGACCTGCCGTTAGGAGGAAATCATGGATGGCATTATTTTTGTGAAAGGGTATAGGTTCCAACCGGGTGGACAATTAAAAAAATCTTAGCATTCGATGCGGAGTCTTATACCTACGAACAGTATTATTACCATATCTGGAACTATCACGTCAGGAAGCAGCAGAAGCTCCCTGGCGTTTTTCTATGTCAATTTCTGACGAATTTCCTTGATTGTTATTGGAGCAGAGGCCCTCCGTGTTTGTTTTGTGCCTCTATTGAAAATATAGTCCATGAAAAAATTTCCATTTTTATTTCCGATTTTGAAAAGCTGAATTGTTTTAGTTATTTAAAGGGGGAAAAGGGGCATTTCTGCTGCCCGGGGAAATTTTTTGAAAAAATTTTGAAAAACCTTTCCGGTTTGGGGTGGGCAGATCTGTCTTAGTAGTTAAAGGGGACAAAAAGACAGTTCTGCCACTCGGAAAAATTTTTTGAGAAATTTTCAAAAACCTTTCCGGTTTTGCATGGGCAGATTCGTCTTAGTAGTTCAAAGGAGGCGATAAGGACCACTCAAAACTGCATAGGAAAGGGGGAACGATCATGTCGGCTCCCTTAAAAGACAAGGACTGCATCATTGCCATATTTGACAGTTTTGCCAAGACTGTGATGAAGAACGAGTGCAGGAATGCAGTGGATGAAGAAAAAAGGAAACGAGAAAGAGAACAGGCGGTAACAGAGAAGCTGCAGTATCTGTTTGAAACACAGGTGCAGGATGATGTCTATCCGTCCGAGCATCTGGTTCTGCAGGGGAAATCCCACATCTGTGTGATTACCAGCGAATGGCTTTACAATGCCATGCTGAAATTATCAGAAACACAGAGGGAGGT
>SFGF01000059.1 GCA_004556655.1 Lachnospiraceae bacterium
TTGTAATGGTGAATAATTCCTAATTACAAGGGCCGCTCTCGCTTTAAAAAAAAGGAAGCGAGAGCGGCCGCACATATGAAATGGTTTGTCAACAAAAAAGTCTAAAATATCGAAAAAATTTCAGCCTTTTTATAAATATTTTAATTACTAAGAAATGGGACAAAATCCTTAACTAAACGACATTGGGACAGACCCCTGTCCTATTCTCAGTTGCGTGGAAAATTCTCACTATAATGCATTTCTCCGTCTTCCGTGATGAAAAGTGCCTCCACACCCGGAAGATTCTCTAGTAATTCCATCCCTTTTTCCAATCCAAGTGCATAGCAGGAGGTGCTGAGTCCATCTCCGTCCACAGAAATATCAGACAGTATGGTAACGGAAGTGAGTCCGTTTTCATAGGGATATCCGGTAGAGGGATTCAGAATATGATGATACAGTTTCCCATCCTTCTCAAAATATCTCTCATAATTGCCGGAAGTTACGACAGAACCATCGGTGATTTCTACTATGGCAATGTATGTATTTCTGTCATCAAAAGGTTTCTGGATTCCAACCCGGAAAGGAGAACCATCTGGTTTGGAACCGATACACAAAACATTTCCGCCCAAATTGATCGTGGCACTTTCAACATTTTGTGACAGAAGATACTCCTTGATACGATCCGCGATATATCCCTTCGCAATAGCACCCAGATCGAGCTGCATCCCATCCTGATTAAAAGAAATCTCCTGACCAACAAGAGAAATTTTCTCATAATCAACAAGCGGAAGATTGGACTGAATATCGCTGTCGGAAGGAATTACAGGCTCATCTGAGGTAAAGTCCCAAAGTGAAGACACAGGACCAATGGTAGGGTCAAAAGCACCGTCTGAAAGTTCGGCAAAATACAGGCCTTTTTGAATCAGTTCTGCAGTTTCTGCAGATAGATGTGATATCCCCTGGTCATCTGCAAGTTCTCCGTGATTCAGCCGGGAGATTTCGCTGGTGGAAATGGTGCGGCTGAACTGATTTTCGTAATCCTGGCAGATTTCCATACATTCTTTCAAAAGTGAGGTATCCTGTGAATCGTATATGGTGATAGTGACTACTGTATTCAGATAAAACCCTGTTTCCGTAATTGGTTCCTGCTGCTTTTTCAGTATGGACAGGGGTCTGTCCCCTGTCCAAAATACAACAATACAGATTACGAGAATCAGGAAAAACAAAAGCGTTTTCTGCTTTTTCATATGAAATAAGCTCCTTTAGATTGATTATCGACTATTATAATGAAAAGGAAAATAAGATGCAAGGACTGTTTTATGGATATGACAGAACAATTATACAAAAAATGGAAAAGATTAGCATATGTCGAATATAATCGTAGTATGTTACAATGTAAAAAAGAAGTGAAGAGAGCAGAAAAATGAAAAAAATACATTTATTGATAAAGCCTGTATCTGGAAATTGTAATATGCGCTGTGCATATTGTTTTTATGCAGACGAAACAAAAAACAGAGAAACGGCATCATATGGAAAAATGACATATGATACTATGAAGTGTGTAATACAGAAAGCATTGGAAGCAGCAGAGGAAGAATGTGGTTTTACTTTTCAGGGAGGAGAACCAACTTTAGCAGGTATTGATTATTTTAGGATGTTTATAAAAACGGTGCAGGAATTAAATGCAAGAAATATAACAGTACAGTATAATCTTCAAACGAATGGATATGAACTTGATGAGGAATGGTATCCGTTTTTAAAAGAAAATGATTTTCTCGTAGGAATATCTTTAGATGGAACTCAGAAAATTCATGACAGATGGAGAGTGGATATTCATGGTCAGGGTACATATAAAAAGGTATGTCAGACAATTGATAAAATGCGTCTATATCAAATTCGCTTTAACATTTTGTCTGTAGTAACAGGAACTTCAGCGAGGCATGCATCAGAAATTTATCGCTATTTTAAGGAAAATAACATCTATTATCAGCAATATATTGAGTGTCTGGATCCGTTAGGAGAAGCCCCTGGAAAATATGGTTTTTCACTAACTCCACAGAGATATGAGTATTTTTTAAAGAGTGTGTTTGACTGTTGGTATCATGATATGAGACAGGGAAATTATGTGTATAATCGATATTTCATGAATCTGTTGGTCATACTCAGCGGTGGGCAACCGGAAAGTTGTAATATACGGGGAAGCTGTGGATTGCAATGGGTGATAGAAGCGGATGGCAGTGTGTATCCTTGTGATTTTTATGTATTGGATAATTGGAAGTTAGGAAATCTCAAGGAAAATTCGTGGGAAGAAATCAATAATAGAAGAAAAGAACTTCTTTTTGTGGATTTTTCAAAAAAAATACCGGAAGAATGTGGAAAATGTGAATGGTTCTATTTGTGCAGAAACGGCTGCAGAAGAAATTGCGTAGATACACCGGAAGGGGAAAGAGGTAAAAATTATTATTGTGACGCATATCGTAACTTTTTTATGTATGCGGTTCCCAGACTTCAGGAGTTGATTTGAGTATGAAAATAAGAAGAAAGCCAATGAGATTACAACATAGAATATTGGTAACAAATATGTGCTTTTTTGTGTTGCCATGTCTTATTTTATGTGTCTGTATTGTTTCTTTGATCAATACCGAAGGTAACAGGCGATTAAACCAGTCCAGAATTGTAATACTCAATCAAATCAATACCAGTATGGAGAATTATCTCAACAGTATTGTAATGTATTCAGAAAGTATTATGGGGGATTATGAAATCAATCGTCTGATATCAAAAGAAAACTTTCAAAATGAATATGAGAGGGTAACTACAACAAGAGCGATAACGGAATTTTTGCAGCAGAATAAGTATCCCAGCAGCAATAAGAAGTGTGACTTGAAAATTCTGGGAGAAAACGGATGCAATTATTCTATCTCAGAAAATGTCAGTCAGGTTAAAACAAAGTATCCGGATTTGGAGAAACTGAAACAGGAGGAATGGTTTGAAATACTAGACGGAAAAAGTAAAATTCGATATATTCCAACATATCAAAGTGAAGAATTCCAGTCGTTGAATGAGGGGAGTGCTGTAAGAGCTATCCGGTTGATCAAAAATTTCAACAGTGGACGTTATGTAGGGCTTCTTGATGTAAATATTACACATGAAGATATACAAGGCATATTCGAGGGAGGAATTGAACAGGACAATCAGGAAGTAATGCTGATGGACGATGCGGGAGTGATTATTACTTCAACAAATCAGGAAATGATCGGTAAAAAAATAACATCAGAAAGCTATATATATAAAATTGTTGAATACGATCATGGATATTTTCAGGCAAAGGTAAATGGTATGCAGTCACAAGTGTATTTTGTGACCAATCCATCTACGGGATGGAAGATAATCATGTATGAGAACAGACAGGGAATGGCATGGAGTATAATCAAAGGTTATGTATGGATTATCCTTGCGTTGATTGCATTCTTTATTCTTGAGATTGTTATGTCTATATTTGATTCACGTTATATCAGTCGGCCTGTGAGAAAACTAAAGCGTGATATGCGAAATGTTTATAAAGGCGATCTCAGTGTTCGTACAGAAGTGGAAAATCTGGATGAGTTTGGAGAACTCAGTCAGCAGTTCAATATGATGATTGAAAAAATTGAACAATTGATTGAACAGCTGAAAGAAAAGGATGAGGAAAAACGAGTACTGGAATTGCAGGCTCTGCAGGCACAAATCAATCCGCATTTCTTATATAATACATTGGCGTCAATCCGATTTCAGATTGAAATGGGAATGGAAGAAAAAGCGGAGGAATCGCTGATAGCATTGGTAAAGCTGCTGAAAAGAACATTTTCAGATTATAGAAAGCTGATTCCGATAAAAGAAGAACTGCAGGCATTGGAGAACTATCTTGTTTTGATGGAAAATCGTTATCAGAATACGTTTGAATGGAAAATAGAAGTAGATGAAGAGGTTATGGAATGTCTGATTCCGCGAATTTCCATACAGCCGCTTGTAGAAAATTCAATTTCTCATGGCTTTAGTGAAAAAGAGGGAATGGGACATATTATGATTGTAGGAAAACGGAAGGATGATACAATTGTAATTCGTGTGTTAGATGACGGCGAGGGAGCTAATGTAGAAAAAATAAGGCAGATTCTGGATGAACCTTCAGGCAATAAACGAAAAGAACAGGTAAGTAGTATCGGACTGAAAAACGTTCAGGAAAGACTTCAGTTATTCTTTGGGGAGGAATATGGCTTGAAAGTTATACAAATGGATAATGGAGGGTTATGTATAGAAGTGTGTTTACCGATGCAGAAGCAAATGGAAGAAGAGAGCATGAAAATACTGAAGGAAAGTGTGTGATATGATAAAAATAATTGTTGTTGATGATGAAAGTATTACCAGACAGTGGATAAAGAAGAAAATTGAAAAGCTGGAATCGGATTATCTGTTGGTTGGGGAATTCACCAATGGTCGTCAGGCACTGGAGTATTGCAGGAATCATGACGTTGATATTGTTTTTACCGATATCTGTATGTCGAATATGGATGGAATAGAACTTCTGAAAAATATACAGGAATTGGGGAAAAATCCATATACAGTTATTCTAAGTGCATATGATGAATTTCAGTACGCAAGACAGGCATTAAAGCTTGGAGTACATGATTTTATCTTGAAGCCGGAAATTACGGGGGAGGGGATTAAGAAAATTCTTGAAGAAGCACGAAAGTATCTTTATGAAAGAAAAAGTAACAGTCAGAGTAAGGAACAACCAGATGAAATATTGCAATATATTATTGAGGCAGCAGATGGTATTCCGGAAGAAAAATTACATATGCTTATCAATGATAATCATATCAAATTGGCGGAACATAATCTGGTTGTATGGAATATATATTTTGAAAAACCTGAAGTAGTGGAAAAAGTACGTGAAATAATACAATTATTTATGGAAGAGAAGTTACTTAATGGTTATTGTTTTCCGAATTCTATGCAGGAATATACTGTTATATATAATCACAGAAATGATTTGATACGTAAGGAAGTTGCGGAAGAATTGTGTAAGATTTTACAAATTCACATGGGAGAAAAGCTTTTTATAGGAATCAGCTACAAAAAGAATGGGTTTTCAAAAGTCAGAGAATTGTATAGACAGGCGTTACAAGCCAGAGAAAATCGTGTGTTTTTCGATATTTCGGGGTGCATGGAATATGATAGATTGAGGGTAAGTCCGGATAATAATCTGGAAGAACTGTATTGCAATTATGATATGAAAGAAATTATTCAGTTGATTGAACAGGAAAAATATGATGAGGCAGATGAAAAGACAGAAGCTTTGCTGGAAAAGTTGAAAACAGCAGATTTTCTCCCAACTCAATATGTAAAAACGATCTGCAATGAGATTCTTACAACGTATATACACAGATTATGGAGATATACTCTGGATCCGGAGGAACAAAGGAGTGTGGGGGTAATTGGTCTGCAATTGGGTGAAAACTGTGAGAAATATCAGGAATTGTATCGAAAAGTAGATAAAGCACAGAAGTGCCTTTCTCTGCTGTTAAGAAAAAAAAGGGAAACTAACTGTTATTCTCAACCAATACAGGAAGTTATGAATTATGTAGAAGCACATTATTTTGAAAAAATACTAATGGAAAATATTGCGGAAAAAGTTCATTTGAGTCGAACCTATATTTCTGTCTTGTTCAAAAAAGAGACAGGGGAGAAATTCAGTGATTATCTGCAGAGAATCCGGCTGGAAAATTCATGTGTTCTTCTAAAAAATACAAAATTGTCTATGCAGGAAATTGCAGAAAAAACAGGTTTTTTTGATTCTGCACATTTTAGCAGAGCGTTTAAAGAGCATTATAAATGTTCACCGATTGAGTACAGAAAACAAAATAATACAAAAAAAACCTAGTTATTTACAATTTTTTACATAGGAAGTGAAATAATAATTAAATGTTTTGAATTTTAAAAACGAAGTGCAAAGATATGAAAAGCAGAAGCATGTTTTTGACACTTCGTTTTTCTTATAATAAAACCATCAAATAAAGGAGGACGTGGCTATGAAAAGAAAAATAGCAATATTGTGTGCGGCAGTGATGGGATTGACATCAGTTTTTGGCATGACGGGCTGTGGAGACAATGGAAATGAAGAACTGATATCAGAAGATACAGCTGCGGGTGAAACAGGTGATGAGAAAGAGACAGTCGATAGTGTGGAAACGAGTGGAGAAAAAGTAAAACTTGTTTTTTTACGTGTAGGTACTGAGCCTGAGAGAAAAGCATATTGGGAAAAAATGGTAGAAGGTTTTGAAAAAGAAAATCCGAATATTGAAATTGAGTATCAGGAAGCACCTGCAGGTGATGATTTTGAAACAAAACTAAATACAGGCTTTGCTTCGGGAACGGCTCCGGATATTATTAATTTTACATTGGCATCAATGGGAACCCGTGTGCCATTAGGACAATATGCATCATTAGATGAGTATGTGGAAAATTGGGAAGGAAAAGATGACCTTATGGAAAGTGCTCTTTCTCTCGGTAATATCAACGGAACTCAGTACGGTATTCCGGTTATTGCGGATCCGCGTATTCTGATTTATAACAAGGAAATGTTTGAAGAGGCGGGGCTGGATCCGGAATCACCACCTACCACATGGGAAGAACTTAAAGAAGCCCAGCTGGCACTGATTAAAAAAGATGGAGATACTGTTGTTCAGACGGGTTTGGGAATTCCAACATCAGGTACCAATACACAGCACTGGTTTTCTATTTTTATAGAGCAGAATGGTGTGAAAAATCTGGTCGATGAAGATGATGATACGATTCTATGTAATACTCCAGAAGCCATTGAGGCAGCAGAATTTATGAAGGACCTGGTCGATGAAGGAATTATTTTCTGGAATGCAGATAATGCAGATGAGAATCCTTTTGCAAGCGGAAAAGCAGCAATGACATTTGCAAATGATACCAACTTTGCCAATTGGAATACAGGTGATCTGGAAGGAAAGATTGCAATGGCCGATCCGATTTCAGGAACAAAACAGGCAACATTTTGTGGTATGCAGTTTATGTTCATGAGTGGGGAAACTGAGTATAAAGACGAGGTATGGAAATTTATCGAATATGTTTCTTCAGCGGAGAATATGTGGACAAGGTATGAAGATCTGGGAGCAGCAGTATTGAGAGAATCTTTGAAAGACAAATATATCGAGGAAGATCCGGAAAAACATGAAGCAATTTATAACTCTATCGCATGTGGTACAGGATCACCAAAAGTTGCCTATGCGAACTCCGTATACAATATCATTGGACAGGCAATGGAAGAAATTATGTATGATGTGAAAACGCCGGAAGAAGCATTGAATGGTGCAGCGGATAAGATACAGGAAGAGATAGATAATCAATAATTTCACTGGCGGGATGCATAGCATACATCTCGCCATTTTAAATCTTTTTCATATAAGAAGGAGGGTAAAAGTGAATCGGACAAAGATAAGAAAAAAGAAAAAATATGATAATTGTGCGTATGCTATGATCTTTCCGGCATATTTTGTGTTTACCGTTTTTATTTTGATCCCAATCGGTATGGTACTGTATTATAGTGTGACAAATTATAATCTGTATACAAGTCCGGATTTTGTAGGATTGAAAAATTATATTAATTTATTTAAGGATGAAGACTTTTTTATTGCGGTAAAGAATACTCTTTTTTACAGTGTATTTACGCTGTTCCCACAGTTGGCGATAGGTTTGTTCGTTGCGGTTATTCTGTATCGGAAATCCAAACTGATCCCTGTGTTCAGGACAGCATTTTATCTGCCGAATGTTATGTCGATGGTTTGTATGTCTATGGTATGGTTATGGATTTACGACCCTACATTTGGTTTACTTAATTCAATTTTGAAAGTATTTGGTGCTTCAACAAAACAGTGGCTGCAGGATCCCAATATGGCCATGCCCTGTGTAATACTAATGGGTATATGGAAGAATTGCGGATATTCTATGGTTATTTATCTTTCGGGTTTGACCTCTATTCCGGATTCTTTGTATGAGGCAGCATCACTTGATGGAGCGAATGCTTTGAAAAAATTCACAAGAATTACATGGCCAATGCTTCGCCCTACCACTTTCTTTTTGCTGGTAACAGGTATCGTAAACAGCTTTGCGGTTTTTGAGCAGATCAATATTATGACAAGTGGAGGACCATTAAATCGTACAACTACAATTGTTCATCAGATTTATCGAAGAGCTTTTTTGGAATTTAAGATGGGATACGGCAGTGCCATGTCTGTAGTATTACTTTTGTTTTCTATTGTTGTTACAGCTTTGGTATTTAAGTTCGGAAGTGGCGGACAGGATGTTGATGTATCATAGGAGGGTAAAATGAAAAAAAGAAAGATTTATCATATTATATGGGGAGTGCTTATGACTCTTGCTTCACTGATTATGTTGACTCCAATCCTGATGATGGTTATGACATCTTTTAAGACAATGGATGAAATCAGATCGGCAACCTTCAGTTTCTTACCGGAAAAGTTTTCTTTGGGCAACTATATTATGGCTATGTCAAATGGTAATTGGTTGATTTATTTTCGGAATTCCATTTGTATTACGCTGGCAGCTGTTTTATTTTCCTTATTGTTTAACTCCATTGCAGGATATGCATTTGCGAGGCTTAAGTTTAAGGGAGCAGGTGTTATGTTTGGACTTTTGATGGTTGGTCTTATGATGCCGGCACAGGTGACAATGCTTCCCACTTTTTTGATTATGGCCAGATTCCCGTTAGCTGGAGGTAATAATATTTGGGGTATAGGAGGAAACGGTTTGATTAATACCTTTGCAGGACTTATTATTCCGTTGGTTTCCGGATCCTATGGTGTGTTTTTGTGCAAACAGTTTTATGAAAATTTTCCACGCTCTTTGGATGAAGCTGCTGAAATTGATGGGGCGAATAGATGGAAAACATATTTTTCAATATATTTGCCAAATTCAAAAGCAATTTTAGCAACGTTGGGATTGATGAAGAGTGTTTCTGTGTGGAATGATTATCTGTGGCCATTGGTAATGACGAATTCAGATAGTCATAAAACGGTGCAGCTTGCACTGACGATGTTTAAGATAGATACATCCATTCAATGGAACCAGCTGATGGCTGCTTCTGTAATGGTTGTACTGCCCATGGTGATTTTGTTCTTGTGCTGTCAGAAATATTTTGTTCAGGGAATTGTAACTTCAGGATTGAAATAAGGAGAAAAAATGAGTAGACCGAATATATTGTTTTATTTTACGGATCAACAGAGAGCTGATACTTTGGGATGTTATGGGCAGGAGCTGGATATCAGTCCTAATCTGGATCAAATAGCAAAGGAGGGTGTATTATTTGAAGAAGCTTACACTGCTCAACCTGTGTGTGGACCTTGCAGGGCATTGTTTCAAACCGGACGATATCCGACGGAATTAAATTGTTATAGAAATTCACAGGCACTGCCGTTAAACGTTAAAACAGTTGCTGATTACTTTAATGAAGCGGGTTATGAAACTGCATATGTGGGAAAATGGCATTTGGCAAGTCAGAAGGATTCATTTGAAACCCCTCCATCGATTGATTATGAAACAAAGGCGATTCCACCGGAAAGAAGAGGGGGATATAGAGGGTTCTGGCGTGCGGCAGATATTTTGGAGTTCACTTCACATGGATATGACGGATATGTTTTTGATGAAAACATGCAAAAATGTGAATTTAAAGGTTATCGTGCAGACTGTATCACCGATTTTGCGCTTGAATATCTGGAACAGTATACGGGAGAAAAACCATTTTTTATGACCATTTCTCATATTGAGCCACATCATCAGAATGATCATAAGTGCTATGAAGGTCCAAATGGTTCCAAGGAGCGTTTTAAAAATTATAAGCTTCCGGGAGATTTGGAGGCACTGGAAGGAGATTATCGAGAAATGTATCCGGATTATCTGGGATGTTGTAAGAGTTTGGACGATAATCTCGGACGTGTTGTGGAAAAATTGAAGCAAAAAGGGTTGTATGAAAATACGGTTATTATTTATGCATCAGATCATGGATCACATTTTAAAACAAGAAACCGTGATGAGCATATGAAAGGCGGTGACGATTATAAAAGATCCTGTCATTCAGGTTGTCTGAGAGTTCCGTTGGTAATCAGTGGCCCAGGATTCCGGGGAGGGAAGAGGGTGCAGGATTTGGTAAGTACAAGCAGTCTTCCAAAAAGTATTTTAGCAATGGCAGGTATCGATGTGGGAAATGCCATGATTGGTGAAAATCTGAAAAATGTAGCGGATGGAAAAACAGAAGGCAGAATAAATCGTATTTTTGCGCAGATCAGTGAAAGCCGGACAGGAAGATGCATCCGTACAGAAGATTATTTATACAGCGTGTATGCTCCTGATTCAGATGGATGGAGTGAGGGAAGCAGTGATTACTATGAAGAGGACTTCTTGTATGATTTGAAAAAAGATCCCTATGAACTGAATAATCTGGTTAGAGATCCGGCATATAAAGAAATACGTTCAGAATTGGCAAAGCAGTTGATTGAGGAAATGGTTAAGGCGGGAGAAAGGGCTCCGGTAATCAATCCGACAAAAGACTGACAAAAAATGATTCAGAGAATTGTATTATAAAAAAAGAAGAACCGTTTTGGAATAAATAAGTGATTTCAAAACGGTTCTTCTTCTATTTTATAAGCAGGTGTATTTCCATATGTTGTATATATTTATTATAATGATAACAACCATAAGACAGATAAAGAGTTTATCAACGGATTTACTGTTGATATGCTTGTTTATTTTACGACCAATAATGCCGCCAAAAATACCACCGGATATCATAAGTATGAGAGTAATTATATCAAACTCAGGTACATTCCCTGATATAACTGTAGTGAACAAATTGGATATCTGACTGAATAATATAATATACAAACTGTTAGCAGCAGCTGTTTTGGTATTCATTCCAAAGAAATAATAAAGTACTACAAGATTGATCGGACCACCGCCGATGCCTAAAAAACTGGACATAATTCCTAGAAACAATCCAATTGCAAGACATAATAATTTGTTTTGCACATGGAGTACTCGTATCTTTTCTTTATGCAGAGTATAAAGTAATGTGCCGATTGTAATAATACATAGGCATCCTGCCTGTACAGCTCCAATTGTGTTTGGATTTTTAAATATAGATTTGATAATTGAAAATAATTGATTTCCTGTTACGCCTCCAATGGCAGCCCCAATTGCCAGAGGAGTACCTGTATTGAGTTTGATACTGTTGTCTTTTGTAAATATTGATCTGCTTACAGAATAGCAACTCATGGATAGCACAGTACATCCGGACAGGAAACTGATTGTGGTTACATTGCTCCATCCGAATAAATCCAAAGTTGGTTTTATGATGACTCCGCCTCCAATACCACAGATCGCACCGGCGATAGACGCCAGAAAACTTACAAAAAAGAACAGTAATGATTGAAAAAAGTTCATGTTTGATCCCCTACCTTTTTTTGAAAATTATAAAAGGTATGCTGAGAGAGAGTCAAAGCATCAGGTTTTGATAAAATTGTATAATCATTCGTAGTTATCATATTGATGGAAGGAATAAAATCTGAATGGTTTGAAAAAACAATAAGACTGTTATATAATGTATAAAATTATAAAAACAGGAGAATTCGATGGAAGATACAAAAGATTTGACAGTAAATCTGAAAGAAAAGGTACGGGAAGTTCTGGATGTGCTTCAGATTGAGCAGGAGCGTAAGCCTCTTCGTCTGGTGCAGCAGTTTGGGTATCTGGCATATGTAAGACTTTTCGTGGAGTCGCAGAAAAGAGAGAAGCTTCAGCCGTATTTCCCTTATGGCGGTTTTCCGATGGAGTGGACCAGAGGGGATGAGGCGATGGATGATCAGCAGAGGATCTGGCAGCTTCAATATCAGATGCAATATTGCTCGTCCATTGTGGAAGAAGGACATTTTATGGAGCAGGCACGGGCTGTAGAAAATGTCGGATGGCTCAAAAAATTATGCAAACTGATTGACTGGATTGCCGACCAGTGTAACTGGGAGAGTGGGATTCCGGTCTTGTTTGGTACAGCTATGGAGGAAATGATCCAGCAGATTTATTCCATGGGAAACAGTGGGCTGTTTTTGATGCCGGATATATTGACGGATCTGCTGATACGACTGGCAGAAGAAGAAATACCCAGAACTACGGAAGAAAATAGCGAAGAGAAATATCAGGTATGGAATCCATCCTGCAGAACAGGAGCTTTTCTGGCGGCTTTACATAGAAGTTGTCCGCAATGGACGGTGACAGGTACTGAGGCAGAAAAGGAACAGGTTCTTCTGGCGCAAATGCTTCGATTTTATCATGGGGTTTCCCATGGAAAAATCATATGGGAGGATCCTCTGGAGAATAAATCCGACAAATTATATGATCTGATCGTGACAAATCCGCCGGTGGGAGAGTTGGATATAGAATTGCAGGAACGTTTTCCCATAGTGACCCGTAAAATCCAGCTTCAATATCTACAGCTGGTGATGCACCATTTAAAACAGCAGGGTCTGGCAGTAGTTGTTGTGAATGAAGGAATGCTTTTCAAGTTTGAAGCAGAGATGAAAGTGCGTCAACGTCTGGTGGAAGAATTTCAGTTAGAAGGTGTAATTTCCCTTCCGGCAGGTGCGTTTCTCCCGTATACGGTAAGTAAGGCATCTGTTTTGCTGTTTTCAAATCCAGCCGAAAAAAGAGAAGAGAATGCCTGTGTATGGTTTTATGAGCTGGAAAATCCGGGATATAGCCTCGATAAAAAAAGAGAACCAATGGAAGAAAGTCAGCTTCCGGATCTTCTGGAATCATGGAAGAATCGCAGAAAGACAGTACAGGAATGGAAAAAGCAGCTGAATTTCGGAGAGAAGAAAAACCAGTGGGAGAATCCGGTACCGGAAAGCTGGACAGGGGCAAACTTCTGGTTTGCGGATAAGAAAACAATCCGTCGAAATGATTATAATCTGACAGCAGGACGTTACAAACCATGGAAAGAAACCCGGGAGGAAATTTCTCAGTCACCGTTGGAATTGCTCACAGAACTTGCAAAGATGGAACAGGACACCATGGAACAGATAAAAGAACTGATTGAGATGACGAAAAAATATGGATAATAATGTGAAATGGAATTACTATAAACTGGAAACTGTTGCAAAACTGGTTTCCGGAAGAACACCGGAACGGGAGCAGAAAGAGTATTATGCGGATTCAGGAATCCCATGGGTAAAAATAGAAAATCTGGATCAGGGGTATATTACGGCAACATCGGAGTATCTGTCGGATAAAGGGA
The DNA here is from genome assembly GCA_004556655.1 of Lachnospiraceae bacterium. Classification (GTDB taxonomy): domain Bacteria; phylum Bacillota; class Clostridia; order Lachnospirales; family Lachnospiraceae; genus Oliverpabstia. The sequence goes on from SFGF01000059.1 coordinate 13,346, forward strand.
AAGAAAAAGTAAATCTGGTTCCTGAAAACAGTGTGCTGTTTTCTATTGTGGGAACGGTAGGAAAAGTGGGAATTGCAGGAAAAGAGCTTGCCACAAACCAGCAGATCGTTGCACTTATTTTTGATGAGTCCAAAGTGCTTCCAATGTATGGTTATTATTTTCTGCAGCGCCATGCGGAAGATATTAAAAAACTTTCCAATCAGACAACTATGGCTCTCATTAGCAGGAAAACACTGGGACAGTACCGGATCTGCATACCGGACAGTCTGGAGGTTCAGAAAAAAATCGTGGAGGAATTGGATCAATTTCAGGCGTATACGGAAAAAAAGAAGTCTTTGCGGGATAGGATAGAAAAATATGAGAAAGGTTTATTTCAGAAGATATTCGGTCAGGAAATCCGATATCATGAGAAACTGTATATGAAAGAGTTTCTGAAGGAACCGGTCATTAGTGGGATATCCAGAAATGATGAGCTGAAAGAAAATTTTCCGTGCATCAGGAGCAGTGAATTTTCGAAGTCTTATCTGACAGAAGAAAAGAAAAGTCAATGGAAGAATATAGAGACAGATGGTTTGGATATGGAGCCGGGCGCTCAGGTTCAGCAGGGAGATCTTCTGCTGAGAAACGGCCTTCTGTTGTTGATAGACGAACTGAATTGTCCTGTTTGTTTTGAAAAAAGTGTACTGCGTATCCGTACCAGAGAGGATCAGCTTTTGCCGGAGGTTCTGTTTGCGTATCTGAACCAGCCTGAACTTCGCTGTTTATTGTATAGAGAAAGAAAAGAGGGAGACAATAGAAAACGGCCCATTCGAGGCAGTGAGCTGGAACGGATGGAGATTCCCTATTTCACCATGGAAAAACAGAAAGAATTTGCGGTCTTTCTAGATAAAATTCGCAAGATAGAACGTTCTCTGGATAAAGAAATTGCCTGTGCGCTGGAAGTGTTTCAAACGGTCAGCAATCTTTTACTGAGTGGTCAGGAAATGCCGGAAAAACAGGAAGAAATGCCCGTTCCTGTGATAGAAACGGAAGATATACATACGGAAGTTCCTGTAAAAAATATTTCCGGAGAAGATGAGGTCAGTCATATAATTCTTGCCATGCTGTGCGGTTGGAGCCCTCTGGATGAGCGGACCGGAGAATACTGTAGAAGACGACAGGAGATTTTTAGAAAAGCGCAGCCGTTTTTCCAGCCTGTGGCCATTTCTTTTGTGAGTGGTCAGGGGCAGAAAGAATATCTGTTGGAAAGAGACTTTCTGGCATATTATTCTGCAGCTTTTTGTAGTATGGATCAGTATCCTCTTGACAGTCTGCGGGATATTTTATTACAAAAAGGAAATGAGAAAATTTTGGATGCTCATCTGGCATTTCAGGGTGAGACGGGAATCTGTACGGAAGCGGATTGGAGTCCGGATATGGTGAAGCAGATGGCAAAAGAAGGATTGCTTTTGCTGGCGGAGTATTCCGGACTGGATGCATGCGGATTTTTGTTTTCATATTAAGAAAACAGGTTTCGGTGTCAAAAGTAATGAAAGAATAAATATGGAGCAATAAACTATGGACAGAAATAAGATACGTATGATAGGATTGGACCTTGATGGAACTGTTTTTAATGATGCGAAGATTATTACCCCTCATACAAAAGAAGTACTGGCTGAGGCAATCCGGCAGGGTGTTGTGGTGCTGCCGGCTACCGGGCGTCCGGAATGCGGACTTCCGGAAGAATTTTTGAAGATTCCCGGTGTGAAATATGCGGTCACATCAAATGGAGCAAGAGTGATTGAAGTTCCGTCAGGGAAGACGGTTTATCGGCAGATGATTCCCTGTGATGTGGCGGTGCGGTTGATCCGTCTCGTACGGCAGTGGGAAAACTGTGCGTGGGAAGTGTATTTTGACGGACAGATTTTTGTGGAAGAGGGGGAATACCGTTTCCTGAATCATCCGGATATGACTCCTGCACTGAAAGAATATATGTACAGATCCAGAGTACCCTACAAAAATCTTTTCCATGAGATTGTGCAAAAGAACATTGATCTTGAAAAAATGCATATGGTATTTGAGGACACAGATCACCGGAACAGGAGAATGACAGAGATCAGGGAACAATTTCCTGAGCTTGAAGTGAGTAATGCAACGACCTTTAATATAGAGATCAACTCCATAAAAGCGGGTAAGGGGACAGGACTTCTGGAGCTGGGAAAAATTCTCGGGATTTCGAGAGAAGAAATCATGGTCTGCGGAGATGCCACCAATGACTGGAATATGCTGAAAGCGGCAGGATTTCCGGTAGTCATGGCGAATGCGGATGCGGAGACGAAAAAACTGGCTGCTTTTGTGACCCGATCCAACGAAGAAGATGGGGTCGCTTATGCAATAGAGCGTTTCGTGCTGAAAAAGTAAATATTTTACTATATTGGTAGAAAATATCATATTATCGGACGATAGTATGAACATTGCGGATGATTTTATGATAAATTCGATTATGAAAAGTAGTATAATTTAGACATAAACTTACTTTATGTATTGCGGACGAACGTGATACAAAATGTTAAAAGGAGGAAAAAGTTATGGCAAAGAAACGTTATTTGGCACTCGCACTGGCAGCAACGATGACAGTAGGTCTGTTTGCTGGCTGTGGCTCATCTGATTCCGGAAGTTCTGGTGGTTCAGGTGAAACAGCAAAAGAATCCAGTGAATCGGGAGATTCCGGAGAAAAATCCAAGCTGACATTCTGGTTCCCGACATTTGCTGCATCTGACGGAGAAGTGACAGACGAAGAGTTCTGGAATGAAAAAATGGACAAGTTTGAAGAGGAAAACAATTGTGAAGTAAAGGTTGAGATTATTCCTTGGGATAACTATGAGGAGAAATATCTGACCGGTTCTACTTCCAATGATGGCCCTGATGTAGGATATATGTACATGGAGATGTTCTATGACTATATCGACAACGGAACTCTGGCAGATGTAGATGGATATTTCACAGATGAAGAAAAAGAAAATTATGTTTACTATGATTTGGGTAATCTGATGGGCGGTCAGTATGCACTGCCTGTAGTAGTTGGTAACCCACGTATTCTGATTGCGAATATGGACGTTCTGAATGAAGCGGGAATTACTGAAGTTCCTACTACAATTGATGAGTTTACAGCGGCATGTGAGGCAATTAAGGAGAAAACAGATGTAACACCGTTTATGCAGCCGTGGGGAAATGCACATTATGGTTGTCTGAATGAATGTTACTGGCCGTTCTTCTGGGGATCAGGCGCACAGATTGTTGATGAAGAAGGCAACCTGACCATCGATACTCCGGAAGGCCTGGAAGCTACTGAATTTATCAGAAGTTTGCTGGATAATGGTTATCTGCCGGAATCCTGTACATCCAACGATGATACGCTGGAATCATTCAAAAACGGTGAAGCTGCTATGGTTGTTTGTGCATCCAGTAATGCATTGCAGATTAAAGAGATCAACTGGGATTACTCTCCGGTACTTCAGGGTTCAAAAGATGCCAAGACTTTTGTTGCAGCAGACTCTCTGGTTATGTTTAACAAATGTGAAAATAAAGAACTGGCAGCAAAACTTATGAAATACGTAACCAGCAAGGAAGTTATGTCCGATTTCCATACAAGAGTATCCGAGCAGCCTCCAATCACCAAAGATGATGAATATACTGGTGACGAGAGATATGCAACGCTGTTTGCTGATTATGGTGACAATTTTGTCAGCCTTCCGGTATTCAAAGGTGCAGCTTCTATGTACGATACACTGTTCAAAAATCTGCAGTCCATGATGCTGGGTGAGATGGAGCCTCAGGATGTTCTGACTGAGACAACAACATATTATAATGATAATCTGAAGTAATTATCAGACACTGCAAAGCGGAAGGATCATAGCAGGGTACTTCCGCTTTTTTTGAAAGGGGTGTAAGAAGTGAAAAGAAAGACAAGGGAAGCGGTTCAGGGAATTGTTTACATATTACCCAGTTTTATCCTGATCCTGTGCTTTTGTGTGATTCCGATCTTTATGTCCGGTTATTTCAGCTTTACGAACTATAATGTAATGACACCGCCGGAATTTTGTGGTCTGGACAACTATAAAAAACTGTTTACAGACAGTTATGTAACCTCAGCTACGAAAAATACGCTTATTTATGTAATTGTTACAGTTCCGATCCAGACAATACTGTCTCTTGCTTTTGCAGCTTTTCTGGCAAATAAAATGTCAAAGATGAAAAGCGGCGGTTTCCTGCGAAGCGTTATGTTCATTCCGGTTATTGCGTCTGCAGTTACGGCAGGTACGATCTGGAGAATTATCTATAATGCGGACGGCGGTCTTCTGAATAAACTGTTGGGTATTTTTCATATTGCACCGGTGAACTGGCTGGGGGATACGAAGACAGCACTGATCAGTATCTGTATTGTTGCAATATGGAAGAATGTAGGATATTTCCTGGTGATTTATTATGCAGGTATTATGGGAATATCCAGAGATTTGTATGAATCAGCAAAGGTGGACGGAGCTACATCCATGCAGCAGTTTACAAAGATTACGATTCCCATGCTGAAGCCGATCACTTATCTGGTAGTGACTCTGGGAATTATCTGGTCTTTCCAGGTATTCGATCTGTCTTACCTGATGACAGGAGGCGGTCCCGGAAAATCTACGGTTACGCTGGTTATGGGTATCTATAATTCCGCATTCAAGCAGTACCGTATGGGATATGCCTGTGCACAGGCTATGTTCCTTCTGGTGATTATAGTGGTGATCAATGTAATTGAAGATAAATTCTTTAAAGAAAAAAAGGAGGCGTAAATAATGAATGCAGTTCAATCTAAAAAAATGCATAAACAACATAAGTGGACCCCCATTTCCATTATTGGCCTTCTGATTCTGTGCCTGTTTGCAGTAATCTGTGTGGCACCTTTTATCTACATGTTGATCATGTCATTTACCCAGTCTACCACATTGATGATTCACTGGAAAGATGTTAACTTTGGGGATTTTAGCAATTTTCAGTATGTTCTGCAGAAGAGTGGTTTTGTCCGTGCTCTGTTAAACAGTGTGATTGTTGTAGGATGTTCCTGTTTCTTTAACTGTATTATAGCTTCTATGGCTGCGTACGGTTTTGAAAAGAAGAATTTTCCGGGTAAAGAAGCCATTTTCCGTGTGTATCTTCTGACGCTGATGATCCCGGGACAGGTAACCATGATTCCGGTCTTTATCATGATGAATAAAATGAATCTGTTAAATACCTATTTTGCGCTGATCGTACTGATCATCAATGCATTCGGTGTATTCCTGATTCGTCAGTTTATGGAGAGCGTTCCCAATGAACTGTTGGAAGCCGCACAGGTGGACGGATGTCCGGAGTATCGTATTTTCATCCAGATTGTAATTCCGCTGATTAAGCCGGTATTGATTTCTCTGGTTGTGTTTACTTTCGTTACATCATGGAATGATTTCCTTTGGCCGTTGGTATCCACATCAAATTCAGATATGTATACTTTAACAGTAGCATTATCTCTGTTAAAAACGCAGTACCAGACAAACTATGGTCTGATTCTTGCGGGAGCAACGGTTTCCTTTATCTTCCCGTTCTTGATGTATGTGTTCTTACAGAAACAGTTCGTGGAAGGTATTGCACTTAGTGGTATCAAAGGTTAAAATACAATAGCTGTTCAGAAGTACAATTCTGAACAGCTATAAAAATATAGAAAAATTGGGGGATTCTTATGGAAAATTTTAAAATGAAACTTGTGTCATCTATGGAAAAAATATTTCCGGCTAAAGAACCATCCGGGGATGGGGCAGAAGAAAAATTGATGAGCCTGAAAGAAGAAACCGTATCTTTTCAGATCGGTTATTACTGGGGAGGAGACAGAAAACTGCGGGGCAGAGTAAAGGTAAATTCTCCGGAAGCTATTCAGGTGAGAGTAAGAACCGTAGATCTGGTACCCTGCGCTTATCCCTGCCATATGCAAAGAGATGAGGGATATCTGGTAACAGAGCCGGGATTATACCCGGATCTTCTGTCTGATATTTCGGAATTTGGATTTCCACTGGTGTCCGGTCAGTGGAGAAGTCTTTGGGTGGATCTGGAGACTTCCAGTGAGACAAAAGCGGGTGAATATCCAGTAGAGATCATTCTTGAGAAAACAGATGATGATCAGGAATTATGTAAAGCAAATGTTACGCTGGAAGTAATAGATGCGGTGTTGCCTGAACTGGATATTCCGCATACCGAATGGTTCCACAGTGATTGTTTGGCAAATTATTATCATGTGGAAGTATTCAGTGAAGAACACTGGAGAATTGTGGAAAACTTTGTAACTCATGCGGTAAAACGTGGATGTAACATGATTCTCACGCCAATCTTTACACCGCCTCTTGATACGGCAGTGGGTGGTGAACGTCGAACAGTTCAGCTTGTAGACATTACCGTAACGGATGGTGGCTATGAATTTGGTTATGAAAAGTTTGAACGTTGGGTGGCTATGTGCCAGCGTGCGGGAATGAAATATTTTGAGATTTCCCATCTGTTCAGTCAGTGGGGAGCAACTTCCACCCCCAAAATTCTCGGAACGGTAAATGGAAAAGAAGAGAAGATTTTCGGATGGCAGACGAAAGCTGACAGTAAAGAATATACAGAGTTCCTGCATGTATTTCTGGATTCCTTTACAGCAGAACTGAAGAAGCTGGGTGTTGAAAAACAGTGCTTTTTCCATATATCTGACGAGCCTTCACTGGAACAGCTGGAGTCCTACAGAGCGGCTAAAAATCTGGTGAAAGACCAGTTGAAAGATTATCGGATGGTTGATGCACTTTCCGATTATAAGTTCTTCGAAAGTGGTGTGATTGAGGAACCGGTATGTGCCAATGATCATATTGCGCCATTCCTTGAGAATAGACCGGAGAGACTTTGGACGTATTACTGCACAGCACAGTGTCAGGATGTTTCCAATCGGTTTATTGCACTTCCTGGCTTTAGAACCAGAATCCTGGGCACACAGCTGTACAAATATCGTATCAATGGGTTCCTTCACTGGGGATATAATTTCTATAACTCAGAGTATTCACTATATCCGATTGATCCTTATAAGTGTACAGATTCAGACGGAGCTTTCCCGTCCGGTGATCCTTTCCTGGTATATCCGGGCAAAAATGGACAGCCGGAGGATTCTATTCGGATTATGCTGATGGATGAAACTATGGCGGATCTGAGAGCTATGAAATATCTGGAAACACTGACAGACAGAGAGACCGTTATGGAATGCCTGGGCGAGAAAGAATATGGAGAGCTTACATTCAAGAAGTATCCTCAGAGTGCATCCTATGTTTCAACAGTAAGAGAAAAAGTGAATAAAGCAATAAAAACAGCACTTTTATAAAACACATCCCGGAGAATTCTTGATCTCCGGGATGCTTTTTTTATATCATAGGAAAGCTGCTAAAGCAGCAGCCCATCGGCGCTCAAAGTGTGAAAGTCTCTCATGAGCGAGGGGTGTGGGGAGTTGAAGTGGGTCTGCGCACTTTGTTATGACTGGATTCAGAAGAAATAGACACATCGCTTTGTTCATCCTGCATGGATTCTTTTGTGAAATTCTGTATAGATGTCAGATATTCGGAAGGTGACATTCGTGTGTATTTTTTAAACTGCAGAGAAAAATACTGATAAGAAGAGTAATCCAGTACATTTGCAATTTCTGTGAAATTATATTTGCTTTCCCGGATCAAATGTTTTGCCACTTCAATTTTTAGACGGCAGAAGTATTCGATCACTCCACAACCTTTCTCCTTATGAAACAGTTTCTGCAGCTGAGAACGTCCAATCATATTTGCCTTGCAGATCTCCGCAACGGTAAGATGCGTGTAAACATTCTGATGCAGATAGCGGACAATCTGATTGAGAAGTTCTGCATTAGTTCGACGGATCATCGGGTGTTCCGATTCCTCTTCACGGGAAGGAGGTGGCGGCGTGTTGGTGGCCGTATATCTCCGGTAAATGCTCAATAGAAGAAATTCCAGGGAGAGCTGAATAATATGTTCACTTCCAAAGTCCGTATGTTCTTTGCGCTCTAATTTGCAGATGTAAGGATTGTTGAGCGGTGTGACAAAGGTTTTTCTGGTCTCGGTAAGGATCTGTCCCAAATAGAAACGTTCTGTAGCATTGATCGTAATCTGTCGGTTCTCAAAAAACTTCATACAGGGCGTATCACAGCGGAAAGAAATAACGATGAGATTTGGTGTGGAAATACCGTCTGCTCTCAATGCATGGAACTCATTCGGTTTATGGAAAAGCATCTCACCTTTATTCAGGCGAAGTGTTCGGGTATCTGCGGTAACCTCGATACTTCCGTTATCCACACATACCAGTTCCCAGAAATCGTGAGTTTCCCCTTCGTAACTGTAATCTTTCATATACTCGAAATAATGAATAGAGAAAATTTCATCTATAACAAATTCTCGATGCAGTGTAATACTTTCATATGCCATGGTAACCTCCCGAAAGATGGGGCAGACATTGGAACTGTCCCCTGTCCGCTAATCAGATATCAGGTACTTCTGTGGATATTTTAACACAATCGGGGAAATGATATCAATATTCTTTTGCGTCCGTATTGTTTGTGATGTCAAAGAAGGTATTGGATATGTTTTTTTTACGTGTTAGAATGGGGTTATATACAGAATCAGGAAGGGTTTGTCAAAATGGATTATTTATCGCACAATATAGCAGTTAATTTGAAAAGAATTCGAAAAGCAAAAGGAATGAGCTTGGATGTAGTAGCAGAGCAAACAGGGGTAAGCAAAAGTATGCTGGCAACCATTGAAAAGGGGGACGCAAATCCATCCATCGGTGTGTTAGGAAAAATTATGAGCGGAATGCGTATTGATTTGCAGGATCTTACGCAGGCTCCCCAGAAAAGTGTCTATCTGGTAGATGTTGAAAAGCTGGAACCGACAAAGAATGTAAAAGGGCAGTATCGGGTATGGACATGTTTTCCGATTGCAGATAATCGTTCTGTTGAAATATATCGGATTGATATTGAACCGGGCGGAGTGTATGAAAGTGGTTCCCATGGGGAGCGGACGAAAGAATATATTACTATGATTAAAGGGAGACTGTCTATAAAATTGGAAGACGAAGTTTATATAGTTGAGAAGGAACAATTTTTCCGGTTTGAGTCGGATCAGCCACATGTGTATCTGAATGAGGGAACGGAGAAAATCAGTTTCATTTCCTTTTTTGTTGTTTACTGAAGGAAGTGGATAATTATCTAAAATGTCTTCAGCTCCTAATTTGAAAATACCCCGGCACATAACCACTATGTAGTTGTGTGTCGGGACAGTTAAGTCAGTTTTAGGAAGATTGCTGATGCAGTTGTTCTTTCAAACGGCGTAATTCTTCTTCAAGACGATCGGCCCTTTGGCGTTCACGTTCGGTATTAACTTGTTCTTCCAGACGTCCCTGCTGTAAACCTTGTTGTAGACCCTGTTGACTTAACATTTCTTCACGCTCAGATATTTTCATATATTCTAATGACACCCCCTTATCTTGTTTTACAGTATCAATCATTTTCTGTATGTTCTGAAGATTATCATTTTTTGCGTTTTCCTCTGTGGTATGTTCCATATAGTGGAGGAGTTGTCTCAGTTCTTCTGGTGGAGTTCCTTTTGTACCTTTGGTATAGAGAAAAATGGTGCATGCCCCGTCATCATATGGCATGGAAGGAACCTCTTCACATTTGTTTCGGATCGTGTAGATCATGCGATCCGGATTAAATGGGTCATATGGAGTAATCAAAATGACCATTACCTTTTTTCAACATTTGGTAGCTTTCGCCTGATTTCAGGCAGTGTGCATCGATCTTAGCATGATAAAAGCGGACACGCTTCGGTAGTATATTTGCATCATTTATGTTTTTATCCGGCTCGATGTCGTATACTTTTATGTCGTTTTCAGAATTGCCTGTACAGGTTTCTTCCATATAAACATCCAGCCGTGCACCATGTTTATCCGTATCGGAACCAGGATAATTCACCACAGAGTTGAACAGAAAATCATCCAATAGATTTAAATCTTCTAGTTTTCGTTTTGTCATAGACATTTCTCCTTTCATGAGAGACGGAAAGAAGAAACGTATGTACTAGAACTTGCCGTTTCACTGTTTCCCGCCATATAATAGTTAGTTTCATAAGGGGAATCAGTAACCGAACGGTTTAGAACTTTCCCAGATATGCAATTTCATTATAACAGTTTGCATGTCGGGTGTCAACAGATGGTGAAAATATACACAGGGTTGTTTCATGAAGCATCCCAAAATTATCATTTATCTTGAACCTGTAGTCAGTCCGTCCGAAATCCGGTCTGGGTGACCTCCCTGACATTTTTT
>SFGF01000157.1 GCA_004556655.1 Lachnospiraceae bacterium
AAACCGAGATAGAACGGATTACAGCGGTATTTTGATGCCTCCGGACGGATATAGACTAGACAGAGCAGTAGGCACTACATATTCACTTGACCTGGAAGCACTCACAGCTGTGGCGATATGCCTTGGATTATCTGAAGAAACAGATAGTAAGCTTATGCAGAATCCAATTGGTATGCTGAATGCATTGCAGAAGGTGTCAGATAAAATTGTGCTGTTTTGTGAAGCAGGACAGATTAAAGTGCCAACAAAACCGACTGCACTATCTATTTTATTAGAGAAAATGGTAGTAGAGGTCGCACTGCCAAAAGATAGACAGCTTGGTCGATATCCGTCATTTCATCCGAAAACATGGGTATTAGCATATGTAAACGCTGATGGAGATAAAAAATATCGTTTTGTGGTAATGAGCAGAAATCTGACTTTTGACAGGAGCTGGGATATCAGCTTTGCAATGGATAGCAGTAAAAATGTCAGACAGAAGAAAAAGACTCAGCCTATCTGTGATTTTCTGGATTATCTTGTAATGAATGTGCATAATACCAGCAATAATGCCGGAAAGAAAAGAAACCTGATTCGTGGATTATGTGCAGACATTAAGGATGTATCCTTTTCACTTGATAGTAAAATATTTGGAGAGGATTTTGAAGTGCTTCCACTTGGTATTGGAAAAAATGCTTACCGGATGCAGGAGGATATCCTATTCTGCAAGGAAAGAGGAAATGCCAATTCGACATTTAATGAGCTTGTAGTGATGTCTCCGTTTTTATCAGAAAGTGTGATTGCAGATTTTAACCTGACAGACAGGGCATTGTCGGACTGTAAGAGAACACTTGTTACGAGACGTTCTGAGCTTGGAAAACTCAAAGCATCAGATGTAGATAATTTTACCATCTATGCATTAAAGGATGAGATTATAGATGGTGAGGAAGAAATTTCAGATGAACTCGCAGATAAAAAGAAACAGGATATTCATGCAAAAATCTATCTGAGAAGGAAATATTCAGATGTTGACCTGTATCTTGGTTCCATGAATGCTTCCTATTCTGCAATTAATAAAAATGTTGAAATGATGCTGTGGCTTGGTACAAAGAATATGTATCTGAATGGGGATAAATTCTTAGAGGATATATTCTGTGGACCGGTAGGAGATGCAAAGAATCCATTTGAGCAGGTTACAGTAGCGGATGCTGTTTTGGAAACAGAAAGTGACAATAGAAATCTGCTGGAGCAGAAAATTAAGGACTTGTGCCGAGTGAAAAGGCAGGCTGTAATTTCAGAAGATAATGAGAATGCTGGAAAGTACAAGATAGAGGTTGAGTTCAGTGGTATTGAATCTGATAGTGAGGTTACAGTATCACCATTTAATTCAAAGCAGGAGCAGACATTGTCAGAACATATAGAGTTTTCAGAGCTTGAGATCTTGCAGTTATCAGAGTTCTATGAGATTACTGCAAGATCAGGTGATGATACAATTCGCAGAATTATTATGATCCCTACAAGTGGTTTCCCGGATGACAGAGAAAGTGCTGCAGTAAACAGTGTGGTAAAAGATAGGGCATCATTTGTTGAGTACATAGCGTTTGTACTTGGAGATGATTATGTAGCATCTATGCTTGAAGGAAAGCAGATGGGAGAATCCGGCTTTTTTGCCAATTCGAGTGATGCAATGCCGGCACTCTATGAAAAGATGTTAAAGACATCTGTAGAAGAGCCGGAAAGAATAAAAGACATTGGATATGTGCTTAAGATGGTTACAGATAAGGATATTATACCGGATGAATTCCGTGAACTGTATGAGACTTTTTGTAATACTTTGAAAATCAGAAGATAACGAGGTGATGTCATGTCACAATTTAATATAGATGAAATTGAAAAGCGTACCCTTTCCGGTCTGAAGGATTTTCAAAGAGCGACTGTGGAGAGAGTGGATTATCTGTTCCGGCATAATCAGAATCGTGTGCTTGTAGCAGATGAAGTGGGTATGGGAAAAACTCTTATTGCCAGAGGAGCAATTGTAAAGACAGCAAGACTTAGAATCGAAGAGAAAGATGATCTGTTTAAGGTAATTTATATCTGCTCTAATCAGAACATAGCAAATCAGAATATCAGAAAACTTGATGTAACAGGAAAGAATGCCATCGGCTCAGTATCAGATACCAGACTGTCTATGCAGCATTTAAAGATTACTGAGCAGGAAAATGATCCGCAGATAAAGGAAGGTTTTATACAGCTTATCCCACTTACACCGGAAACATCTTTCCGCATGACCACCGGAGGTGGAAGTGTGCAGGAAAGAGCACTTATGTATGCCATTTTAAGGAGAATGCCGGACTTTAAAGGACATGCAGCTTCTCTTGAAAAATTTATGATAATGGATGCTGTAAAAGCATGGGATGGATGGGCAAAATGGAACTTTGAAAATCGTGTGGCAGAATGCGAAAAGATGACGAAGGGTGTCTATCCACAAAATGTGATAGAAAAAATCCTTAATTATCAGGAGTATGAAAGTATAAGGGACATGCTGCTTAATCATTTGCATGAAAGAAGATACAATAAACAGCTTACATATTCCAATTACTATGTGATGAATAAGCTTCGTGTGATGTTTGCGAGAATCAGTGTATCTATGCTTGAGCCGGATCTGGTAATCATGGATGAGTTTCAGAGATTTAAGTTTCTTTTGTCATCCGATGACAGTGAGCTTGGTATTCTTGCACACAGTTTCCTTAGTGGACATGATACAAGGGTACTTCTGTTGTCGGCTACACCATATAAATTGTATTCTACCCTTGAAGAGATAGATGAAAATCAGATTGATGAGCATTATGCAGAGTTTTTTCAGGTTATGAACTTTCTTTTTGATGATGAAGTCAAAGACATTAAATTCAAGGAAGTGTGGAAGAATTATTCCCATGCTCTAAGTGAGTTGAAGGCAGGGGACAGTGCAATTATCCGTATGAAGGAGCTGGCAGAAAATGCTATGTATCAGGGAGTCAGCAGGACAGAGCGTATATCTGTCATGGATTCCGGTGATTATACGGATGACAGCAGCGTGAAGCATCATTTGCAGATAGATGAAAATGACATAAACTCCTATATACAGATGTCACGATTGTTGTCAAAAACGGATTCAAATCATTCTTTACCGGTAGATTATGCAAAGAGCTGTCCGTATCTTATGTCCTTTATGAAGAAATATAAGATTAAAGAGCAGATTGAAAAATATTATATAAAACATCCAGATGAATTTGGAAGTGAAAGAGAACAATGTCTCTTGTGGCTGAATCGCAATAAAATCAATAAATATGATGAACTGCCGAAAACCAATGCAAGGCTTGAGGCACTGAAAGAAAAAGCATTTACCGGCGGTGCAGAAAAATATCTGTGGATTCCTCCATCACTGCCATAAATACTTGTATTTTCTGCATGGGAGATGGTTCCACGAATGATAGGTGCGCTTGTTTCCTATGAGGCGGAAAGACTTACAGTTGGAAAACTGGTACATCAGATAAAGAATCAGGATAAGAAGAATACGGGGTATTTTGCGGAAGGTTCGAGACGATACCCGGTGGCAAGGCTCAGGTTTAATGTTTCAAATGGAGAAGTAAGAGGCATGAGCCTGTTTGCACTGCTTTATCCTTCAAAGACACTTTCTGATATGTATTTACCGATTGAGTCATTGAATAATCATGAATCATTAGAAGTAATAGAGAAATCTGTACGGCTGAAACTGAAAGAGAAGCTTGCGATAATCGAAGAAAAGTATGGTGATTCGGGTAACAATAAGGAAGATGCCAGGTGGTATTATCTTGCACCGATGCTCATGGATGGAGTCATCTATGCAAAGCATTGGATAGAGGATATTGTGTGGGAAATGAATACAGACGAAGAGGATACAACATCTGAGGTCAGAAGCAGTTCAAAGGATAAGAGAAATAAGGGCTTTATTGCTCATATTGATAAGCTAAGAAGTTATTTGGATGCCCCGGAGGAGATTCATCTTGGAAGAAAGCCGGAGGATCTTCTGGAAACATTGGTAAATATGGTACTGGGTTCGCCAGCAATATGCATTTATCGTTCTAATGGAAGAAGCACAGCCAGAGCAACATCGCTTGCAAAGGTATTTGTCAATAATTTCAATTTGCCGGAGTCAACAGCTATCATTGATCTTGCTTATGGCAGATGCAGGGATGATAATTCCCATTGGCAGAATGTACTTAAATACTGTAAAGATGGCTGTTTTCAGGCAATGATTGATGAATATATCCATATGCTGAAAGAAACAGCAGGTTTTCAGTCGGATGGAAATCAGTATCAGATTGTGCATGACATGATGATGGATTCATTGAAGATACATACAGCCACCTATATCGCTGATACTTATCCTGATTTCAAAAAACGTATTAACGGAGCTGACAGGAAGAGTGATGGATGTCGAATAAGGTCGAGTTATGCAGTTGGATTTACAAAGGATGCAGGTGATAATTCCAAGGTAGTCATGCGTAAAGAAAATATCAGAAATGCCTTTAACTCACCAATGCGTCCATTTGTGCTCGCCACAACATCAATCGGACAGGAAGGATTGGATTTTCATAATTATTGTCGTGTGATTATGCACTGGAATCTTCCAAGTAATCCCATAGATTTGGAACAAAGGGAAGGCAGAATCAATAGATTTAAGTGTCTGGCAATAAGACAGAATGTTGCTGATAAATATGGTAAGGCAGATGGTATCACATTT
>SFGF01000158.1 GCA_004556655.1 Lachnospiraceae bacterium
CGAGATCGTCTTCTCCATAGACAGTTCTGCTTATCCAAAAAATAATGACAGAATGTGAGATATTGAATCCCCATATACCGGACGCGACTTTGTTCAATTAGGAAAAACCAAAAGTGTGCTGAATAAGGGGGCACCGACAGTTGCCCTCTTATTCAACCCACCTTTGGTTCTTTCCTTAAAAACTATCGCCAACTTTGCATAATGTGTAGCTTTTCATAACCGACTCCGCCTTTCTGGTTTGCGATAGAAATAACCTTACACATTTTTCTTTTCCTCCTTCTTTCTCTGGCGTTCTTTGCGTTTGTAATCTTTCTCTAAAAGTGCAATAATCTCTTCCTTCATTTGCTCGGCACTGTAATACCGCGGAAAGTACTTATACATCTGAGAATTCTTGAAAATAACTCTGCTCATATCTGACTTCTTGATTTCACTCAGAATCTCGTTGATTTTTTGCTGGGTCAGCTTCTTTTCCTGACTCAAAGCCTTGATGCGCTTAGCCTGAGATACGGAAGGAGCTGCCTGCGCGTAATCCATACCGTTCAGTACCCATTTCTGCTCAACTTCAGACAAAAAGGAGAGTTCCACCGCCGGATTAAAGGAGATCTTTCCCTCATCCAGCATATCCAGTAACTCTGGAATCAGTAATGTCAGACGAATATACCTGAGTACCTGTCTTGGACTTTCCCCTGTTTCCTTTCCGATCAGCTGAATTGTCTTGGTTCCTTTGATGGATTCCAGCTGTCCTTCCTGGGTTCTTCTTCGTTTTCCTGTCTTACGTTTCATCGCTTCATTTTTCATGTAGTAAGCAAAGGCCTTCTCACTGAACAGGATCTTATCTCGATGCAGATTGGAATCCACCATGGAGATAATTGAATCCTCTTCTTTCATGTATCGGATGATCACAGGTATCTGGGTATATCCAAGTTTCTCGGCCCAATACTTTCTTCGATGACCGGAAACGATCTGATATACTCCTTCTCTCGTCGGCATCACGATCAAAGGATTCAGAATTCCATACCGTTCGATGCTTTCCATGAGCTGTGTCATTGCCTCATCTTCTTTGACTTTGAATGGATGATTTTTAAATGGCCTTAATCTTTCCAGTCCGATCTCTACGACCTTCTCACTCTCAGGATGAAACAGTTGCTTTTCTTCGCACGGATTGCTGCTCGCATTCTTTTTGCAATTCATTAGAATTCCCTCCTTTTTTGGCTATTTAAATGCAAAGAAAAATGCCCATTCACGAGACCATTTACAGATCTGTGAATGAGCATTGTCATTCGATAACTTATATAGAGTTGTCATTCGATGAATTTTTGCTAAGAAAGTACTGATTTTAACAATACTTAACGCTAACCATACTGGCGAAAACAGCATCGTCGCCATAATTTCTTAGAAGAATTCATTTTCATGTTTTGGAAATAGGTACTTTTTTGTTGGGAAAATTTCATTGCCCGGATCCCTATTTCGTTTGCAATTCCGAGGGTAAAACGGAGTGATTTTACACCGTTACAAAGACAAATCGGAATGATTTCGCAATTTCTGCTAATCATTCCGATGTCCACCGTCGACAAGAGGATTTGAACCTCCGACCCTTCGCTTAGGAGAGATCTGTGGTTCTGTTAAGCCCTGTCAAGAACTGATATATTTAGCCCTTTATTATCAAGGACTTTTTTTATTTTCGAATCAAATTCTGGTAATCTGAATACCCTTTCTGTCAAGACCAGATAAGACCTGAAAATTAGCAGATTCTTTGCAGCTGCTAACATCCGGGGAAAGCTCTGTTGTTACTGACAGATATCATCTTCCGGCTACCATCCCCTTACAAGCGGGAATGATAAACAATATGTAATCAGCAGAGCCAAGCAGAAATACATAAAAATGAATCTGTGAGCTCGCTCACAAGAGACATTTTTTGTAGTTCTATTTGGCGAAGCCATACACCGAGGAAAACCGCAGGTTTTTCGAGGTTGGCTCTGCCTGATTACATGAATATTCAATTGACCAGATTTCTATTATTACTATACACCGTTGTTGTTGATTTGTCTATGGTGTTTCGACCACGACAGCCGATTTAAATACGAACATATCCAGTTGCCGGCCCGGCACCTACTTTTGCGATATATCCACTTTTAACCAGTTCCGTCAGGGTCCTTTCTACAGTTACCTTGCTTATATCCGGACATAACTCCATGATTTCTTTTTTGGTAATTTTTCCTACCTTATTATCAATCACTGCCTTTATACGATCCGGCTTTGAAAGGCTTCTGTTTTTCAGGTGCTCTACACGCCCCTCAAACTCACTGTATGCTTTCAGTATAATTCCCAGATAATATTTTACAAATGACTCATAACTGTTTTCATTTTCGTGCCATCCATTGGAACTTTCCTGTAATGCCTCATAATAAGTTTCTTTTGTCTTTTCAATCAGCATTTCAACACTGACATACTTTCCGACAATATAGCCGGCTTTATAAAACAAAAGAAGTGTTAACAGGCGGCTCATTCGCCCATTTCCATCATTAAATGGATGGATACACAGAAAGTCAAGAATAAACATAGGGATAAGAATCAACTTATCTATTCGATCTGCTTCCCATGCTTCCAGAAAATTTGTACAAAGTTCATTCATAGCTTCTGGAGTCTGAAATGCCGGCACCAGGATAAAACGCGCTTTCTGATGACCTTCTGCATCTGTTTCTGCAATTACATTATCCGAATTTTTATAATTTCCACCAGCATTTCCTCCGGAATATGAGTATAAATCCCGATGCAATTGTAAAATAATATTGGGTCTCGGATTAATATACTCATAACTTTCATGGATAGTGGCAAGAACTTCCCGGTATCCGGATATTTC
Source organism: Lachnospiraceae bacterium (assembly GCA_004556655.1). GTDB lineage: Bacteria > Bacillota > Clostridia > Lachnospirales > Lachnospiraceae > Oliverpabstia. Next base: position 2,861 of record SFGF01000158.1, read on the forward strand.
CTGTTCAGACCGGTTACGCGGTTCGGCTTTCTGTCTTACTAATTCTTCCAAACGTTTGTCGGTAGTATAAATACCTTCAATCCTGTTAGAAGCCCCTGTACTTTGAATCAAAGCAACTTCCAGCAGAGTTTTCAATTCGTCTATATTGGCTTCAAGGAACAATTCCTGCTTACCTTTATGCTCATGAATACTTCCGACCATCTGAACAATTTCAGGTTTTAGCAATTGCTCCGGAGTTTTTATATAATCAAAACTTCTCATCGAAATCTCCTTCATTTTAATATTATCTCCATCATTTTACCATCAAATGACAGTGATATCAATTAGCATGATGGAGATATATTTTTAACATTCCTTTTAACGAAACCCGTTTTTTCACTAAAATTACACTATTTTTCACTTCATTGTCTTCGCCAGTGACGTAAGAAGTGCTGCCATCTCAGGATTATTAAGGACCTTTGCAAGCAGCTCTGCATCCACGCCTTCCGGAACCGCTACCGTGTTTTGTGCTGTATTCGGATGCATCTGCGGATCCAGAT
>SFGF01000060.1 GCA_004556655.1 Lachnospiraceae bacterium
TGTTGTATGAAGGACACCATACAGCAACTAACTTGGACACCGGATCCAAAGTAACAGGTTCAACCAGTTCTGCCGGCGGAACTGAGACAAGCCCAAATCCAACACCAGCAACCGGAAACGTGGCAAAAGGTCAGAAATGGTTCAACACTAATTATCCGGATGTTGTAAAATCAGCCACCGGAGCATTGCTGGACGTTGATGATTCCTACGGACCTCATTCCAGATGGGTGTCACTGGCGGTATGGAAAGATGTAGTGAACCGGAAGTACGGATTCTCTCTGACACCATCCAACCAGAATTTTGGTTCATCCTGCAAAGCTGCAGCAAAGAAAGCCCAGATCCAGAAGGGTGCAAGCGGTACTCTGGTGTACATTGCAGAATTCATTTTGTCCGCAAAAGGATTCTATACTGGTAAGATGGATGCAGATTTTGGAAGTGGAATGAAAGCATCCACTATGGCATTCCAGGAAGCTGTAGGACTTCCAGCAGATGGTATTATCGGACCGGATACTTGGTATGCACTGTTTAATTAAGAAAACCCCCGGTTAATCGCCGGGGGTAATTTTGGATTGTTTCAGTTTTTGATATCTAATTTTTGCAGCTTCTCTTTTCTTTCGAAGACGCTCATCATTAGACATGCAAGTCCTTTTCGGGTGATGTGGGATTGGCGGCAATCCTTCCCTTGCCTTATTGTCTTCACTCCATTCCAACAACGTCCAGCCTTTATACTGCATGCTTCCTCTTTCCTTTTTCCCTTGAATAGTTCTTTTGATATCTCGTATTCCGAGAGTGAATCGTTTGGGATCGGATGGAAGGATGTCGGCATGATTTTCAGACCAGAGAGCAAGATTATTGACATCATATACCGTTCCTTCTGGAGAGCATATCTTCCAGCTCTTAGCAATGGCATTTGTTTCGAACTTTCCGCTGTTCGGACTCAGTTTTGCTGCTGACTGAGCCTTTTCGAGATTAGCCGATGATGCTCCAGTTTTTCCGTTGACTGAACGATTTGTAATTTCGCATTCCATGCTGCAGGTAAGCCTTCCAGAGGAGGGAGGCGACCAGAACATTTTCCCGCAGACAATACATATTCGCTTAGTTTTGAGATATTCAGCTCTGCATGCCTGAGAACAATATACCTTATTCCTACCAGTATCTTTTCCACAATTAGGACATATTGCCATAATACTCACCACCTCTTGTTCATTACTCCAATTTCCTGAGTAAGATGGTGTATGAGACGAATTTCCGCACATACTCAGGAGCTTTGTTTTTTCCGTACTCCCAGTCCTGTACGGTCCTGCTTGGGATGCTGTACAGTTCGGAAAAGGCTCTGAACGTGAGACCGAGACTGGCCCGCATCTGTTTGATATCCATTCTGGAAAGATCATAGATATTATGCAGGATGTCAGCTACGACAGAGACATCATTATCCTGTGAGTATTCATCCATCCATTCCTGCCAGCCACGCTCAGAGACATACATGTCCGGATCTGAGTACTGCAGAGCCTCATTGTATAATTCTGAAAAAAGTTCAAATTTCATATTGGCTTTCCTCCTTTAACATGCAACTGCATTTTCAACTGCTTTTCTTCCAGCGAGCTTAATAGCTGCAGTTTTTGTCATTAATTCTCGTTCTCTGAAATCATACTCTTCGGTATTCAGCCATTTTTCAGCTGAATCTTTATTTTCGAAAACATACACTACATGATCCCATGTTCCAAAATCATATTTGCTTGATACTCCATAAATTTTTCTTGCTGCCATTTTTATTTCCTCCTTAATTAGAATGTATAATTTTCTCTAAACCACACAGCTGTTTCTACAACTGCACCTCTGGAATATTCAGAAACCAGTTTGTTATTATCGTCACAATCGATATATCCAACAGAACGTCTTTTGTAGTCGTTGATGTAGATACGTTTCTTTCCGTATTTCTCCCACATATTGAATACGAAGTAGTTAGATTCGTCATCTCTGTCTGTGCCAATGTTTGGATTGGTCTCGCCGTATTCAATTTTAGTGATTTTAGCTCTTTTAGTGAATGTCATTTTAACTGTTTTTGCTTCTTCCCATGCTTTTTTAAGTCCGGAGGAAATTGTCATTCCTGCCGTCTTAACTAATTCCCAGGCTCTTTTCATGATTTTGCTAAGATTATATTTCTTCATTTTTTATTTCCCTCCGTTTCCCTTTCTGTGATTATATAATATCACGTAATACGTGAAATGTCAATAGAAAATCACGTAAAACGTGAAAAAATATTGAGAAATATACGAGAATTTGACGAACGATTTCTTTTGAAATCCCATCCAGAATCCTATATAATAACAATGCAGCAAGATAAGAAACTATCTAAGAAATGACTGGAAGCAGGGCTTTTATAGTATTATATAGTTTATATAATTATCGTAAAAAATACTGTAAAACTGGCACCCCTGAGGATACGTTGAAAATAAAGCTTTAATTTTAATATGGATTATATGGTTCGATTCCCGCCAGGTCCATATGGAAAAAACCGCTGATAATAAAGAGTTCAGCGGTTTTTTTGTATAAACGTTTGCTTACCTATGTTTTTCAATTCGAGTCTACACAATTTTCTTACGCTACTCTCGAAACAAAAGTAAAATTATTTCCATACATTTGCTAGTGTGTTATAATACACAAAAATACAGATAATAATTTAGGAAGTGAGATATCATGGATTTTATAGTTAACAATTTAAATCTTGCAGAAAAAATAGAGACATATACAACTATTATATTATTGGTGGAAGTGATTTTCGGGGCTTTGAATTGTTTTTTCGGATATAAACTCCTGAAAGTTTGGATTGCGGTCTGCGGATTTTTGATTGGAGCTGGTGCAGGTTTTTTGATTGCGGCACGTTTTTTGACTGATCGAAACATGGTATTTGGAATAACTGCTGCTGCCGGTATTATCATAGCTGTGCTGGCTTATGAGGTGTATCTGGTAGGTGTATTTATTCTGGGATGGATGCTGAGTGTACTGGCGGTTACAGCTGTTGTGCGGTCTTTACCGCTTGATGACAAAACAAAATTGGTCGCTTTGGCAGCAGGTGTTTTACTGGGATTGCTTGTAGGAGTTCTGCTTGTAAAACTTGCTCGACCGAGTATTATACTCCTTACGGGTATCAGTGGAGGAATCGGTACGGTAACTGCAGTATTTTCTTTGCTGGAGATACAGCAGCCTGCAATTGTGATGACTGGAGCAGGGATTTTACTGGCTATAGTAGGTATTGTTGTACAATTTATGACAACACCCGGACATAAATTCAAATAGGACACAAAAGAAACATATTTTTCTGCTATGATAGAGAAAAGACTGGTGATACAGGAGGATGATAGAATGAACAGGCTGAAAATTCTGGTAGTGGATGATGAAAGCAGAATGAGAAAGCTGGTGAAAGATTTCCTCGTAAAGAAAGATTTTGAGGTTCTGGAAGCCGGGGATGGCGAAGAGGCAGTAGATATATTTCTCAGAGAGAAAGGGATCGCATTGATCATTTTGGATGTGATGATGCCTAAAATGGATGGCTGGCAGGTGTGCAGGGAGATTCGAAAAGTATCCAAGGTTCCGATCATTATGTTGACAGCCAGGGGAGATGAGAGAGACGAGCTTATGGGGTTTGATCTGGGTGTTGATGAATATATTTCAAAACCTTTCAGTCCGAAGATTCTCGTGGCACGGGTAGAAGCCATTCTCAGAAGAGTGGGACATGGTGATCAGGAAGATGTATTGGAGAGCGGAGGTATTCTGCTGAATAAAACGGCACATATGGTGAGCGTAGATGGAAAAAACGTGGATCTGAGTTTTAAAGAATTTGAACTTCTGACATATTTTATGGAAAATCAGGGGATTGCTCTGTCCAGGGAAAAAATATTGAATCATGTATGGAACTATGATTATTTTGGAGATGCGAGAACAATTGATACGCATGTAAAAAAACTCAGAAGCAAGATGGGAGAGAAAGGCGATTATATTAAAACAATCTGGGGTATGGGTTACAAATTTGAGGTGACAGAATGAAAAAATCAATCAGAAAACAGATTGTGACCGCCTTTTTAAGCTTTGTGCTTTTATCGATCGCTCTGATTGTGCTGGCTAATTATGGATTGATGGAAAAGGTTTATCTGAATAAGAAAAAGGAGACATTGAAAGCAGCGTACAATGAAATAATATTGAATTATGCGTCTGTGGATGAATCCGATCTTACCAGATTTTGTTCTGCAAATAATGTGTCTGCCGTGATATATAATATCAATACGAGGCCGATTAAGGATTACAGTAATCTGCGCATCGAAGATGCCAACAGATTAAGAACCCGTCTGTTTGGTTATATAGCGGGACTGGAACCGGAAGGGGATCAGATCTATGAAAAAAATGACATGTATACGATCCTGTGTAACCGGGATAAGACGATACAGATGGATTTTATGGAAATGTGGGGCAAAACAGAGGATGGACTGGTATTTATCCTGCGATGTCCGATTGAAAGTATTAAAGAAAGTGTCGCCATTTCCAATCAGTTTTATTTGTCGATCGGTATTATAATTGCGGTGATAGGAGCAGGTTTTATTGGGGTGTTTGCACGAAAGCTTACAAAACCGATTACGGAACTTACTGAAATCTCTCAAAGGATGGCGAATCTGGATTTTGAGGCCAGGTATTCCAGCGGCGGTGAGAATGAGATTGGTATTTTGGGACATAACTTCAACAAAATGTCTGAAACCCTGGAGAAAACCATTGCGGAATTAAAGACCGCAAACAATGAACTCCAGAAAGATATTGAGAAAAAAGAAGAAATTGATGAAATGCGAAAAGAATTTCTCTCGAATGTTTCTCATGAACTTAAAACACCGATTGCGTTGATTCAGGGGTATGCGGAAGGGCTTCAGGATAATGTCAATGATGATCCGGAAAGCAGAGAATTTTACTGTGATGTAATTATCGATGAAGCGTCAAAGATGAACCAGATGGTAAAAAATCTATTGACTTTAAATCAGTTGGAATTTGGAAATGATCAGGTCAATATGGAACGTTTTGATATTACGACATTGATCAATGGTGTTATTCAGTCCTCTAAAATACTCGCAGAGCAAAAAGGTGCAGAGATTATTTTCCGCCAGTGGGATCCTGTTTATGTCTGGGGCGATGAATTCAAGGTGGAGGAAGTTCTGACCAATTACCTGACAAATGCGATTCATTATGTGAAAAATGAAATGAAGATTGATATTCGCTGTGTGAGAAGTGAAGGATTGATAAAGACCATTGTGTTTAATACAGGAGATACCATTGCACAGGAAGAACTGGATAAGATCTGGATCAAATTTTATAAAGTTGACAAGGCCAGAACCAGAGAGTATGGAGGAAGTGGTATCGGATTGTCTATTGTGAAAGCGATCATGGATTCTATGAATCAGCAGTGTGGTGTAAAGAATTTCGACAATGGAGTTGCATTTTGGTTTACGCTGGAGGAAGCAGCCGGTCATAATGCAGCTGAAAATGAATATCAGTAGACGTAAAGAGTTTAAGGTGAGTGATAAAAAGGGAGGATGCTGTGTGCATTTCCCTTTTTTTTCATATGATAAGATTAAATCTGGCGTTGCGGTAAAAATTGTGGTACACTTAATCTGAAATTTTGTCGAATTACGAGGAGTGAACAGCATGATAGCACTGATTGATTACGATGCGGGAAATATGAAAAGTGTGGAAAAGGCTTTGCAGCTGATTGGGGAAGATGTCATTGTCACCAGAAAGCCTGGAGAAATTCTGGCGGCAGATAAAGTGATTCTTCCCGGGGTCGGCTGTTTTGGTGATGCGATGGAAAATCTGCATCATTTCGGTCTGGTACCGGTGATCAAACAGGTAGTAGAAAGGCAGACACCATTTTTGGGAATTTGTCTGGGATTGCAGTTGTTATTTGAAAGAAGTGAGGAAAGTCCTGGCGTGGAAGGTTTAGGATTATTAAAAGGTGAGATTTTGAGGATTCCGGCGGAGGAAGGACTGAAGATTCCTCATATGGGTTGGAATGATCTTACATTTCCTAATAAAGGGAGACTTTTTGCAGGTGTTTTGGAGCATTCCTATGTATATTTTGTTCATTCTTATTATCTCAAAGCGAAAGAGGAAGGAATTGTAACGGCAGCGACAGAGTATGGAACTTATATACACGCTTCTGTCGAAAAAGGAAATCTCTTTGCCTGCCAGTTCCATCCGGAGAAAAGTTCATCTGTGGGCCTGCAGATACTAAAGAATTTTGCCGGGATAAAAGGAGGAAATTAAGATGCTGACAAAACGTATTATTCCCTGTCTGGATGTTAATAATGGACGGGTAGTAAAAGGTGTAAATTTTGTAAATCTTCAGGATGCAGGAGACCCTGTGGCAGTGGCGAAAGCTTATGATGAGGCCGGAGCTGATGAAGTGGTGTTTCTGGATATTACTGCTTCCTCAGATAACCGGAATACAGTGGTGGATATGGTGCGTAAAGTGGCAGCTAATGTATTTATCCCATTTACTGTGGGCGGCGGAATTCGTACTGTTGATGATTTTAAACTGTTGTTGCGGGAAGGAGCAGATAAGATATCTATTAATTCTTCTGCAATCAACCGGCCGGAGCTGATTCACGAGGCAGCTTTGAAGTTCGGAAGCCAGTGTGTGGTAGTAGCTATTGATGCAAAGTTACGTGAAGACGGCAGTGGATGGAATGTATACAAAAACGGTGGAAGAATCGATGTAGGACTTGATGCAGTAGAGTGGGCGAAAAAAGCGGAAGCATTGGGTGCCGGAGAGATTCTTCTTACCAGTATGGATGGAGACGGAACAAAGGCCGGATATGATCTGAAGCTTACCAGGGCGATTGCCGATGCGGTTTCTATCCCGGTGATTGCTTCCGGAGGAGCCGGCAAACTGGAGCATTTTTATGATGCGCTTACAGAAGGAGGAGCCGATGCGGCGCTTGCAGCTTCGCTGTTTCATTATAAAGAATTGGAGATTAAAGAAGTAAAAACATATCTAGAGGACCGGGGATTGCCGGTTCGGCTGTAGACGGAAAGAAAGGTGAGAAAAGATGCCTCCGATATCGGGTGCGTGGGCGGAAGCTCTAAGCGGAGAGTTTCATAAGCCATATTATAGAAAGTTATTTAAGACCGTGGGGGAAGAATATGCTGCACATAAAATATATCCGGCAGGAGATGATATTTTCAATGCATTTCATATGACACCCTTGGAAAAAGTTAAAGTTGTGATTCTGGGACAGGATCCTTATCATGGGGATGGTCAGGCACATGGACTATGTTTTTCTGTAAAGCCGGATGTGGAAATTCCTCCGTCATTGATGAATATATACAAAGAACTGGAAGATGATTTGGGATGTTGTATTCCCAATAATGGATATCTGGAGAAATGGGCAAGACAGGGAGTGCTTCTGCTGAATACAGTGCTTACCGTACGTGCCCATCAGGCCAATTCTCATCGGGGGATTGGCTGGGAAGAGTTCACGGATGCTGCGATCCAGGTCCTGGCGAAGCAGGATAGACCGATGGTTTTCATTCTTTGGGGACGTCCGGCACAGATGAAGAAGTCTATGCTCAACCCAGAGAGACATCTGATTCTGGAAGCGCCCCATCCCAGTCCGCTTTCGGCATACAGAGGTTTTTTTGGGAGCAGACCTTTCAGTAAGACCAATGAATATCTGGTCAGTCATGGTCTTGGGCCGATTGACTGGCAGATTGAGAATCGATAAAAGGCAGGAAATGTAATGGGTAATGAAAAAAGTAATGGATTAGTAAAAAATGCCTCATTTTTGATGATGGCAACTTTGATTTCGAGAATCATCGGTCTCCTTTATAAGAGTCCGTTGAGTACGGTAGTCGGTAATGTGGGAATGGGATACTATGGATATGCCAGCAATGTATACGTAATTCTTCTTCTTATTTCTTCTTACAGTATACCGATGGCAGTATCGAAGGTAGTCTCAGAACGTCTCGCACTCAGGCAATACAGAAATGCGCAGAAAGTATTTCATGGTGCTCTGATTTATGCTGTGGTAGTGGGAGGAGCGGCAGCTTTGGTTGCATTTTTCCTCGGGAAATATCTTCTTCCGGTAAACCAGCAGGAAGCTCTGTTAGCACTTCGTATGCTGGCACCTACGATTTTTCTGTCGGCTATTCTTGGTGTTCTGAGAGGATTTTTTCAGGCACATAATACTATGCTTCCCACGTCTATTTCTCAGATTATTGAACAGATCGCAAATGCCATCGTCAGTGTGGGAGCTGCGTGGCTATTGATTAAAAGCTTTGGTAAAGATGAAACCTCCAGTGCGATCTATGGAGCAGCAGGCGGTACCCTGGGAACCGGTGCGGGAGTACTGGCAGGTCTGCTTTTCATGTTGTTGGTGTATGCAATCAATAGAAAGCATATCCGCAGGCAAGTAGAACATGATCATCATACCCATGAAGAAAGTATGATGGGCGTTCTGAAAATTATCTTTCTGATGGTTACGCCTATTATTTTCAATACTTTTGTCTATAATGCCAGCAGTTATCTGGATTCTAAAATATTTTCTGATATTCTGGCTTTTAAAGGAATCAGTGATGAAATTGTCAGCGGTCAGTGGGGAGAATATAGTAACTATTATATTTCTATGATTAATATTCCGCTGGCGCTTTCCAGTGCAACATCTTCTGCCATGATGCCGGAGATTGCCAGTCTGTATATTACGAAAAACTATGACAAAGCTAACAGTAAAATTAATGAAGGGGTACAGCTTACCATGTTTCTTTGTATCCCGGCAGCGGTAGGGCTTGCAGTTCTGGCATTCCCGATCATGAAGCTTTTGTTCCCAAAGAGCAGTGATCTTTCAGGAATTCTTCTTGCAGCAGGATCTGTGACAGTTATTTTCTCAGCACTTTCTACCATTACTAATGGGGTACTGCAGGCTATCGGACAAGCAAAGCTTCCCCTCAGGAACTCTGCGATTTCTTTGGGGCTGAATCTAGTGACGGTTGCATTGTGTTCTTTCTTTTTCCCGTCAATGGGAGTATTTTCTGTACTGCTGGCAAGTCTGGTATTTGCAGTATGTATGTGTGTCCTGAACGCGATGTCTCTGAAAAAATTCCTGGGACATAAGAATGATTTTGTTAATGGATATGGAAAACCGTTGGTTGCTTCTGCAGGAATGGGTGTGGTTGCCTGGATCACATATTATGGGCTGCACCTGCTGATTCCGGTGCGTATCATTTGTCTTGGAGTGGCGGTTGTGCTGGCAGTGTTGGTTTATATGATTCTTTATGTGATCGTGACGAAGACGACTGCAGAACAGCTCAGAAAATTCCCAATGGGTAATTATATGGTGAAAGTGCTTCGAAAGCTGCATGTACTTCATTGAATAATAAGTGGTGAGTAAAATGGATAGGAAATATAAAAAGGCTTTGGACTCACAGACAGAACAGACCTATCTGATGCGTCCGTGTTATCTGAATGGTTATGGAAATCTGTTCGGTGGTCAGTTGATGAGCTGGATTGATGAGATTGCCAGTATAGTGGCTATGCGTCATAGTGAATCGGATATTACTACTGCAGCAATAGACAATCTGAACTTCAAACAGGGCGCAACGATTAACGATGTGATTGTCTTACGGGGAAAAATTACTTATGTAGGACGGACTTCGATGGAAGTGAGGGTGGACACCTATGTGGAGAGCCGTCATGGAATCCGTAAAGTAATTAATCGCGCCTACGTGGTTATGGTAGCTGTAGATGAAAATCATCATCCGGTTGAAGTACCGGGACTTCTCGTAGAAACGGAAAGTGAAAAAGCCGAATGGGAAGGCGGAGAAAAGAGATATAAACTACGTAAGCAGAGAAGAGTGGAAGGATTCTAAAGAATACGGAGGTGCTTATCATGTTGGAGATAGGAGCTATTGTCTGGGGGGTAAAAGATGTTTTCCGTGCTGTTGAATTTTGGAGTGCAGCTCTGGATTACAAACTTAAGTATCCCGCTTCGGAAGGCTGGGCAATCCTGATTCCTAAAAATGGAAACGGGATTCAGATTTCACTCAATAAGATTTCGTCACCGAAGGCGAAAAGACATCATATCGATTTGTTTACAGATAATCAGGAACGGGAAGTGGAACGATTGCTTGCTCTGGGTGCAACACGCAAAGAGTGGAGATATGAAGAAAACTGTGATTATGTGGTTCTTCAGGATCCGGATGGAAACCCGTTTTGTGTTGTACAGAGATAATTACATTTTCTTTTGTAGTGATTACTATTGTAAGAAAAGTGAGGGTGCCGCTTAATCATTGATTTAGATGATTTTGCGACACCCTTTGTCAATTCTTGTAAAACAAAATGTGATGTTACATATTCTTCATGGCTGTTGAAAGCATCAATTTGATTCGGTTCAGCTGGTTTACTTCGGAGGCACCAGGATCATAGTCAATAGCCACGATATTGGCATCCGGATGAGTTCTGCGGATTGCCTTGATTACACCTTTTCCTACGATATGGTTCGGCAGGCAGGCAAATGGCTGAGTACATACAATGTTTTTTGTTCCTCCGTGAATCAGCTCCATCATTTCTCCTGTAAGGAACCAGCCTTCACCGGTCTGATTACCCATGGAAACAATGGGTGCTGCCATTTTTGCCAGATCTTCAATTTTTGCAGGTGGGTCAAAATGGCGGCTCTTTTTAAATTCTTCCGTTGCAGCACTTCGTAGCCAATTGATCGCAGCAATTCCTGCATTGCCTGTGATCGCAGAGGTTTTCTTAAATCCAAGCTTTTCATGCTTGAAGTTCTGGTTGTAGAAACAGTAGCACATAAAGTCGATCAGATCAGGTACAACAGCCTCTGCACCTTCTTTTTCCAGAAGTTCTGCCAGATAGTTATTGGCAGCAGGAAGGAATTTTACCAGGATTTCACCTACGATACCAACTCTTGGCTTTTTCATATCTTCATGAATCGGCAGATGATCGAAATCACGGATCATGGTACGGCAGATCTGTTTGAATCGGGTATGGCTCAGATGCTTACCGGATACAAAATCGATACAGATTTTTTCCCATTTTTTATGTAAGCGGTTTGCGGAACCTTTTTTTATCTCATAGGGACGCATACGATAGAGACATTTCATCAGAATATCCCCAAAGATACATCCATAGGCCAGACGAACAGCAAGACCCGGTGTGATCTTGAAGCCCGGATTACTTTCCAGTCCACTCAGATTGATGGAGATGACAGGAATGTGTCCCATTCCGGCTTTCTTTAGAGCACGACGAATGAATCCGATATAGTTGGATGCACGGCAGCCGCCACCTGTCTGGGACATGATGATAGCTATTCTGTTCAGATCGTATTTTCCGGAAAGAAGAGCCTGCATGATCTGTCCTACAACCATCAGAGAAGGATAGCATGCATCGTTATTTACATATTTGAGTCCTACGTCTACCGCCTCTTTATTATCATTAGGAAGAACTTCCAGTGTATATCCGCTTGCGTTGAATCCTGCCTGCAGAATATTAAAATGAATCGGTGACATCTGAGGGCAGAGAATCGTGTAATTTTTACGCATTTCTTCGGTAAATGATACTTTTTCAATAGAGGACGGATGAATGGTCCGTTTTTCTTTCATTTTTTCTCTGGTGCGGATAGCAGCAATCAGTGAACGTACACGAATTCTGGCAGCCCCCAGGTTGTTTACCTCATCAATTTTCAGACAGGTATAGATTTTACCGCTGTCTGACAGAATTTCCTGAACTTCATCGGTTGTTACAGCATCCAGACCGCAGCCAAAAGAGTTTAACTGGATCAGGTCAAGATCCTCTCTTTCTTTTACAAAGTTTGCAGCAGCATACAATCGGGTATGATACATCCACTGGTCATTGACACGAAGCGGACGCTCCAGGGGAGCTAGGTGCGAAACGGAGTCTTCGGTAAGTACGGCAATTCCATAGGAATTGATCATCTCCGGAATACCATGGTGAATTTCCGGGTCAATATGGTAGGGACGGCCGGCAAGTACGATTCCTCTTCGTCCAGTCTCTTCCATATACTTGAGCGTTTCTTCTCCTTTGCGGCGAATATCATTTCTCATATGTTCCATTTCGACCCAGGCAGCATGAGCAGCAGCAGCGACTTCTTCTTTCGGAATATCGGAAAATTCTTCAATCAGCCGATTGGTAGCAGTTTCTTCGCTGGTAAGGGCCAGGAAGGGGTTCTTAAATACGATGGACGGATCATTCAGTTCGTCTACATTATTTTTAATATTTTCCGCATAGGAAGTAACGATTGGGCAGTTGTAATGGTTCACTGCATCGGGGAATTCCGTACGTTCATAAGGGATACAGGGATAAAAAATGAATTTGACACCCTGTTTTAACAGCCAGGTCACATGACCGTGTGCCAGTTTGGCCGGATAACATTCGGACTCACTGGGGATGGATTCGATACCCAGTTCATAGATTTTACGGGTGGAAGTCGGGGAGAGTACCACCTGATACTTCAGTTTTGTGAAGAAAGTAAACCAGAACGGGTAATTCTCGAACATATTCAGAACCCGGGGAATACCTACCTGTCCACGGACAGCCTTATCAGCTTCCAAAGGAGTGTAACCAAATATCTTTTTATATTTATAATCAAACAGATTCGGGATATTGTCCTTATTTTTCTGCTTTCCGATGCCGCGCTCACAACGGTTTCCGCTGATATACTGGCGTCCGCCGGAGAAACGGTTGATGGTCAGACGGCAGGAGTTGGTACATCCTTTGCAGTTTGCCATGCTGGTGGTGTATTTCAGCTCATTGATTTTTTCAATGGGGAGCATGGTTGTTTCTTTTCCATCTTCATGACGCTCTCTGGCAATCAAAGCTGCTCCGAAGGCACCCATGATACCTGCGATATCCGGTCGGATCGCTTCACAGTTGGCGATTTTCTCAAAGCTTCGGAGTACTGCGTCATTATAGAAAGTACCGCCCTGTACAACGATCTGTTTTCCAAGTTCGGAAGCATCGGAAACCTTGATAACCTTGTACAGCGCATTTTTGATTACAGAATAGGCGAGTCCGGCAGAAATATCGGCAACAGATGCGCCTTCTTTCTGCGCCTGTTTTACTTTGGAATTCATAAATACTGTGCATCGGGTACCAAGATCGATGGGGTTTTCAGCAAATAAAGCGGCTTTTGCAAAATCCTGTACACTGTAGTTCAGGGATTTTGCAAATGTTTCAATAAAAGAACCGCAGCCGGAGGAGCAGGCTTCATTCAGCTGTACGCTGTCAACCGTATGGTTTTTGATTTTGATACATTTCATATCCTGACCACCGATGTCAAGAATACAGTCTACATCCGGATTGAAAAACGCAGCTGCATAGTAATGAGAAACGGTCTCAACCTCTCCCTCATCCAGAAGAAGAGCAGCTTTGATCAACGCCTCACCGTATCCTGTGGAACAGGAGTAGGCGATACGTGCAGTATCAGGAAGTTTGCTGTAAATATCCTGTATGGCACGGATCGTTGTAGCCAGAGGACTTCCGTTGTTGTTGCTGTAAAATGAATATAAAAGAGAACCGTCTTCTCCTACGAGAGCAGCTTTGGTGGTTGTAGAACCAGCATCAATACCCAGGAAACAGTTTCCTTCGTAAGTATCCAGATCGGCAGTTGCCACATTATATTGAATCTGTCTTTCATTGAAGGCATCATAGTCTTCCTGAGAAGCAAAGAGGGGCTCCATACGGGCTACTTCAAAATCCAGTTTGACAGAATTGGTCAGTCTGTCTTTCATCTCAGTCAGAGAAACGGTAACATTTTCTTTTGCGTTCAATGCAGAACCGATTGCAGCAAAAAGGTGAGAATTTTCAGGAACAATCGTGTGTTCTTCGTCGAGTTTTAAAGTACGGATAAAAGCCTGCTTCAATTCAGAAAGAAAATGAAGAGGTCCTCCAAGAAATGCAATGTGACCGCGAATCGGTTTTCCACAGGCAAGTCCGCTTATGGTCTGATTGACAACAGCCTGGAAAATGGAGGCGGAAAGGTCTTCTTTTGTTGCGCCTTCATTGATCAGAGGCTGAATATCCGATTTGGCAAATACACCGCAGCGGGCTGCGATCGGATAAAGTGCTTTGTAGTTTTTGGCGTATTCATTTAATCCGGCAGCATCTGTCTGAAGAAGAGAGGCCATCTGGTCAATAAAAGAACCGGTACCACCGGCACAGATGCCGTTCATTCGCTGCTCGATGTTACCGCCTTCAAAATAAATAATTTTTGCATCCTCACCGCCAAGCTCGATGGCTACGTCTGTTTTTGGGGCAAATTCCTGGAGAGAGGAAGATACGGCAATAACCTCCTGAACGAAGGGTACTTCCAGATGATTGGCAAGCGCCAGCCCGCCGGAACCGGTGATCACAGGATGAACGGTCAGTTCGCCCAGCTGTTTTTCGGCTTTTCCGAGAAGATCCGCCAGGGTTTCCTGAATATTGGCAAAATGACGCTCATAATCAGCAAAAAGAAGCTCATGGGCTTCATTCAAGATTGCAATCTTAACCGTTGTGGAACCGATATCGATCCCCAATGTATATGTATGATTTGTGTTTCCTGCAGCAGTAATAACTGCCACCTCCTTTACTAAAAATAAATATCTCTTATGAGTAACAGTACACTATAAAATAAGAAGTTCCCGGTAATTCCCGGTCGTTTCGATTATACGACAATTACTGACAGATGGCAATGTTGAAAAAATAGATTATTTTGTAAAAAAAATAAAATAATTATGAAATATCGCCTTATTCCTATTGAAAAAGATTTTTTTAAACGCTATACTATAACTCACTTGTAAAAAATGAATTAGATGTTCAGGTAAAAGAAAGGTGTTCAGATGTATAAAATTATTGCAAGAGACGGGAGGGCGAAGCGTGCCGAATTTCAAACGGTTCACGGCACGATTCAGACTCCGGTATTTATGAATGTGGGAACTGTGGCGGCTATAAAGGGGGCAGTGGCAACTACAGATCTTCATGAGATAAAAACTCAGGTGGAATTATCCAACACATATCATCTTCATGTACGTCCGGGTGATCAGCTGATTAAAAAAATGGGCGGCCTTCATAAGTTTATGAACTGGGATCGTCCGATTCTGACAGATTCCGGCGGGTTCCAGGTGTTTTCTCTGGCCAAATTAAGAAAAATAAAAGAAGAAGGAGTATATTTTAATTCCCATATTGATGGAAGAAAAATCTTTATGGGTCCCGAGGAGAGTATGCAGATTCAGTCCAATCTGGCTTCTACCATTGCCATGGCTTTTGATGAATGTCCTTCCAGTGTGGCGGAGAGAAGCTATGTGGAGCAGTCAGTGGCGAGAACCACCCGATGGCTTGCACGGTGCAAGACGGAGATGACAAGACTGAACAGTCTGGAAGATACGATCAATAAAAATCAACTTCTGTTTGGTATCAACCAGGGTGCGATTTTTGATGATATCCGAATTGACCATGCAAAAGCTATCAGCGAGATGGATCTGGATGGATATGCCATAGGAGGACTTGCGGTAGGAGAATCTCATGAGGAGATGTACCATATTCTGGATGAGACGGTACCTTACTTACCGCTTGAAAAACCGACCTATCTGATGGGAGTAGGTACACCGGCCAATATTCTGGAAGCGGTAGATCGGGGAGTGGATTTTTTTGACTGTGTATACCCCAGCAGAAATGGCCGTCATGGACACGTATATACGAATCAGGGTAAGAGAAATCTGTTTAATGCAAAATACGAGATGGATGACCGACCGATCGAGGAAGGATGTCAGTGCCCTGCCTGTCGTCATTACAGCAGAGCCTATATCCGTCACTTGCTGAAAGCAAAAGAAATGTTGGGTATGCGTCTTTGCGTTCTTCATAATCTGTACTTTTATAATACGATGATGGAAGAGATCCGGGAAGCCATTGAACAGGGCAGATATCAGGAATATAAGCACAGGAAACTGGAAGGTTTTCTGGAAAATGATAAAAAAATATGAATGTTTGATGAATTTTGAAAAAAACCTTGCAGGATGCTTTGTTTTTGTATATTATTATAACAGTGTCCAAAAGGACAAAACGATATTCAGGAGGAATGATAAATGTCAGTAGTGATGACGTCTGAAGCAGCGGCAGGTGCCGGCAGCATGATTACCATGGTAATCTGGATGGTTGTACTTTTCGGTTTGATGTATTTCCTGATGATCCGTCCGCAGAAGAAAGAGCAGAAGAGAGTTGCAGCCATGCTTTCTGATATGGAAGTTGGTGATGCGGTAGTGACCACAGGAGGTTTTTACGGTGTTGTTATCGATATCACAGATGAAGATGTGATTGTTGAGTTTGGTAATAACAAAAACTGTAGAATTCCTATGAGAAAAGCAGCGATCGCTGAAGTGGAAAAAGCAGCAGATGCAAATGCATAAGAAAAGAAAAGCTGTCGCATACTAATGCGATGGCTTTTTTGTCGTAATAGTATTCAAGTACGCTCTGGCGTTACTTATTTCTTGTTAAATATTTTTTGGTGAGGAAAAAAATATGTCATTGATCAGTGTGTTTGATGTAATTGGTCCCAATATGGTAGGACCCTCCAGTTCTCATACTGCCGGTGCAGCAAGTGTCGCGCTGATGGCACAGAAACTGTTTCAAAAAGAAATTAAAGAAGTTGTATTTACACTCTATGGATCATTTGCCAAAACATATCGGGGACATGGAACGGACCGGGCACTGGTCGGAGGGATCATGGGGTTTGATACGGATGATCTTAGAATTCGTGATTCTTTTCAGATTGCGCAAGAAAGAGGACTGAAGTATCATTTTGAAAAAAATACGGTTGAAGATGAGGTGCATCCCAATACTGTAGATATCTGTATGACAGGAAAAGATGGTTCTGTGATGACAGTTCGCGGAGTATCCGTAGGTGGCGGCAAGATAAAAATTGTCAGAATGAATGGAGTCAATGTGGAGTTTACCGGTGAATACAGCACTCTGGTAGTGATCCAGAATGATAAACCGGGGGTAGTTGCGCATATAACAACCTGTCTCAGCCAGGTGAATGCAAATATCGCATTTATGCGTCTTTTTCGTGAGGAAAAAGGTGCCAGAGCCTATACAATCGTGGAATCTGATGAGAAAATTCCAGAGGAAGTACTGACACATATCAGAAAAAATCCAAATGTTGAAGATTTGATTCTGATACAGATATAATATGAGACAAGGGAGAAAAGGTCAGTCACGGCATATTTGCATGCCTGTGACTGTCTTTGGGGACCGCAAAAACATGAATCCCATTTGTCGGGCAATTCTTAATATTAGTCAGGAGGTACAGGATGGATTTTAATAGTGGAAGATCATTGCTGGAAATATGTGACAGAGAAAAAATGCCTATTTATGAAGTCATGAGGAGAAGAGAGCAGTTTTTAAAAGAAATTACCCGGGAAGAATGTGACCGTAAAATGAAAAAAGCGCTGGATATCATGAAAAATTCTGTTCATGAGTCTTTGGAACAGCCGGTAAAATCTGTGGGAGGTCTGATCGGCGGTGAGGCAAAGAAAGTTAGAGACCATCGACGGGAAGGAAAAGCGATCTGTGGTGAAGTACTCTCACGGGCTATTTCCCATTCGATGGCAGTTCTGGAATTAAATGCATCCATGGGGCTTATTGTGGCGGCACCTACGGCTGGTTCATCAGGTGTTGTCCCCGGACTTTTACTGGCACTTCAGGAGGTATATGATTTTACGGATCAAGAAATTTTAAATGCACTGTATACAGCCGGAGCTGTAGGGTACTTGCTGATGAGAAATGCGTCCGTTGCCGGAGCTGAAGCCGGTTGTCAGGCTGAAGTAGGAGCAGCTTCTGCCATGGCTGCAGCAGCTTCCGTGGAATTGTTTGGAGGGACTGCTGCTCAATGTCTGGACGCTGCTTCTACAGCTCTTGCCAATCTTCTGGGACTGGTATGCGATCCCATTGCCGGTCTGGTGGAAGCACCATGTCAGAGCCGAAATGCCATTGGGGTGTCCAATGCCCTGACTTGCGCGGAAATTTCATTGAGCGGAGTAAAACAGTTGATACCCTTTGATGAGATGGTAGAAACTATGTACCGGGTAGGCCGCAGGATACCGTTTGAACTTCGTGAAACTGCTCTTGGCGGTTGTGCTGCGACTCCGACTGGCTGCGCGAAACAGTGTGAAATATTCCAGAATAGAGAAAAATAGCATAAAAAAGGAAGATGAAGAGGCCTTTTCAACACACTTGTTCTTGAAAAACAGAAAAAAATAGATTATGATAATCTGTAAATGACGTACTTTTACAGAGAGAGGATGAAAGAAAGATGAATTACAATGTAGCGTTAATTCACGGAGATGGCATCGGTCCGGAGATCGTGACTGAAGCAAAAAAAATTCTGGATAAAGTCTGTGAGGTATATGGTCACAGCTTTACTTATAAAAATGTGCTCCTTGGCGGAGCTTCCATCGATGTACATGGGGTACCTCTTACAGAGGAAGCTGTGGCAGATGCAAAATCCTGTGACGCAGTTCTGATGGGTTCCATCGGTGGTGATGCAAAGACTTCTCCATGGTATCAGCTGGAGCCTTCCAAACGTCCGGAAGCCGGTCTTCTTGCAATCAGAAAAGCACTGAATCTTTTTGCCAACCTGCGTCCGGCTTATCTGTATGATGAGCTGAAAGCTGCCTGCCCGTTGAAAGAAGACAGAATCGGGGATGGATTTGATATGATCATTGTTCGCGAACTGACAGGCGGTCTTTATTTTGGAGAGCGGAAAACAGAGGAAATTGACGGAGTAATGACAGCTGTTGATACTTTGTCTTATAATGAAAATGAAATCCGCAGAATTGCTGTAAAAGCTTTTGAAATCGCAGAAAAGAGAAGAAAAAAAGTTACAAGTGTTGATAAAGCAAATGTACTTGATTCTTCCCGTCTCTGGAGAAAAGTTGTGGAAGAAGTGGCAAAGGATTATCCGGATATCACACTGGAACATATGCTGGTAGACAATTGTGCGATGCAGCTTGTACATAATCCGGGACAGTTTGATGTGATTCTTACGGAAAATATGTTTGGTGATATTCTTTCCGATGAGGCCAGTATGGTTACAGGTTCGATCGGAATGCTTTCTTCAGCCAGTCTGAATGAAACCAGTTTCGGTCTGTATGAGCCGAGCCATGGTTCTGCTCCGGATATTGCCGGAAAAGGAATTGCCAATCCGATTGCGACGATTCTGTCTGCAGCTATGATGCTTCGATTCTCTCTGAATCTGGATAAAGAAGCAGATGCAGTGGAAGCAGCGGTTCAGGAAGTTTTGAAAGAAGGATACCGTACAGTTGACATTATGTCAGAAGGATGCACGAAAGTAGGAACTGTGCAGATGGGTGATCTGATTGCGGAGCGTATCCGATGATATATGAAAATATTGGACAGCAGTAATTCTGTCCGAATATATAGATACTTAAAAAGTATTAGGCAATGAAAGGAAGATTATTATGAAAAGTGATGCAGTGAAAAAGGGGATGCAGCAGGCACCTCATCGCTCTCTGTTTAATGCATTGGGCATGACAAAAGAAGAGATGGAGCGTCCGCTGGTAGGTATTGTAAGTTCTTATAATGAAATCGTTCCGGGTCATATGAATCTGGATAAGATTGTAAATGCAGTAAAACAGGGTGTTGCCATGGCAGGGGGTACACCGGTCGTATTTCCGGCAATTGCAGTCTGTGACGGTATTGCCATGGGACATGTCGGTATGAAATATTCACTGGTTACCCGTGATCTGATTGCTGATTCTACGGAATGTATGGCAATCGCACATCAGTTTGATGCACTGGTAATGGTTCCAAACTGTGACAAAAATGTTCCGGGACTTCTGATGGCGGCAGCAAGATTGAATGTACCAACTGTTTTTGTAAGTGGTGGTCCGATGCTTGCAGGTCATGTACATGGACAGAAACGTAGCCTGTCCAGTATGTTTGAGGCAGTCGGCTCTTACGCAGCAGGAACTATGACAGAAGAAGATGTAGAAGAATTTGAAAATAAAGTATGCCCAACCTGCGGTTCCTGCTCCGGTATGTATACAGCGAACAGTATGAACTGTCTGACGGAAGTTCTGGGAATGGGTCTTAGTGGAAACGGAACCATTCCGGCAGTATATTCTGAGAGAATAAAACTGGCAAAACATGCTGGTATGCAGGTTATGGAAATGTACAGACGTAATATCCGTCCGAGAGATATTATGACAAAAGAAGCAATCCTGAACGCACTGACAGTAGATATGGCGCTGGGATGTTCCACAAACAGTATGCTCCATCTTCCGGCAATCGCTCATGAGATTGGTTTTGATTTTGATATTACTTTTGCAAATGAGATCAGTGAAAAAACACCGAATCTCTGTCATCTGGCTCCGGCTGGTCCAACCTATATGGAAGACCTGAACGAAGCAGGCGGTGTATATGCAGTGATGAACGAACTTTCCAAAAAGAATCTGCTGAATCTTGAATGTATGACTGTTACAGGAAAAACTGTAGGAGAGAACATTAAAAATTGTGTAAACCGTAATCCTGAAGTTATCCGTACGATTGATAATCCGTACAGCCAGACAGGAGGACTTGCAGTTCTTACCGGTAATCTGGCTCCGGACGGCGGTGTTGTAAAACGAAGCGCAGTTTGTGAAGAAATGATGATACATGAAGGTCCTGCAAGAGTATTTGATTGTGAGGAAGATGCCATTGATGCAATCAAAGGTGGAAAAATCGTTGCAGGTGATGTGGTTGTGATTCGTTATGAAGGACCAAAAGGCGGACCTGGTATGAGAGAAATGCTCAATCCGACATCTGCTATTGCAGGTATGGGATTGGGATCTTCCGTAGCTCTGATTACAGACGGTCGTTTCTCAGGAGCATCCAGAGGAGCATCGATCGGACATGTATCACCGGAAGCAGCTGTAGGCGGACCCATTGCATTGGTAGAAGAAGGAGATCGGATCCGTATCAATATTCCGGAAACAAAACTGGAACTTCTTGTATCAGAAGAAGAACTTGAAAAGAGAAGAGCTAACTGGCAGCCACGTGAGCCTAAGGTTACGACAGGTTATCTGGCACGTTATGCTTCCATGGTGACCAGCGGAAACCGCGGAGCCATTCTTGAAATACCAAAGAATTGAAAAAGGAGGAAGATGTGATGCAGTTAACAGGTGCAGAGATTGTAATTGAATGTCTGAAAGAACAGGGTGTGGATACGGTCTTTGGTTATCCGGGAGGAACAATCCTGAATATTTATGATGAGTTATATAAACACAGCGATGAGATCCATCATGTTCTGACTTCTCATGAACAGGGAGCTTCTCATGCAGCAGATGGTTATGCCCGTGCAACGGGAAAAGTAGGAGTTTGTCTTGCAACTTCCGGTCCAGGAGCTACGAATCTGGTAACAGGTATTGCTACTGCATATATGGATTCTATTCCGATTGTTGCAATTACGGCGAATGTAGGAACCAGCCTGCTTGGAAAAGACAGTTTTCAGGAAATTGATATTGCCGGTGTGGTAATGCCGATCACCAAGCACAGTATCATTGTAAAAGACGTTACTCAACTTGCAGATACGATCCGTAGAGCGTTTACCATTGCAAAAAGTGGAAGACCTGGACCGGTGCTGGTAGATATAACAAAAGATGTGACCGCGCTGAAGACAGAATATACATATAAAGAACCGGATTTTATTCCGCCGTATACATCTGAGATGCGGGAGTCAGATATTGATCAGGCTGTAGAGATGATCAATCAGGCATCAAAACCATTTATTTTCGTAGGCGGCGGTGCTGTCATATCCGGAGCACAGGACGAACTGGCTGAGTTTGTTCACACGATCAATGCACCGGTTACAGATTCTTTGATGGGTAAAGGAGCATTTTCCGGCGAAGACGAGCTCTATACAGGTATGCTGGGTATGCATGGAACCAAGACATCGAACCTTGGTGTTACAAAATGTGATCTTCTGATCACAATTGGTGCAAGATTTTCTGACCGTGTAACAGGAAATGCATCTAAATTTGCAAAAAATGCAAAAATTATTCAGATTGATGTTGATGCAGCTGAGATCAACAAAAATGTTCAGGTTGACTGTAGTATCATCGGAGATGTGAAAGAGGTTCTCCACGAATTGAATAAGAAAATTCATCCGAAGAATCATGATGCCTGGGTAAAAGAGATTGAGGAGATGAAAGAAAAATATCCTCTGAAATACAATCCTAATGGACTTACAGGACCTTACGTGATCGAAGAGCTGTATCGTGTGACTAAGGGTGACGCAATTGTGGTAACTGATGTTGGACAGCATCAGATGTGGGCAGCACAGTACTACAAATTTAAGAGCCCGCGTACTCTTCTTACTTCCGGTGGACTGGGTACCATGGGATATGGACTGGGAGCTGCGATCGGCGCCAGATTCGGATGTCCGGATAAAGTTGTTGTGAATGTGGCAGGTGACGGTTGTTTTCGTATGAACATGAACGAGGTCGCAACAGCAGCAAGAAACAATCTGCCCTTGATCGAAATTGTTATCAATAACCATGTACTGGGTATGGTACGTCAGTGGCAGACACTGTTTTATGGACACAGATATTCCAACACCATGCTGGAAGATAAAGTTGACTTTGTAAAATTTGCTGAGTCCATGGGTGCTGTGGGTATCCGCGTGACGAAGAAAGAGGAAGTAGGTCCCGCTATTGAAAAAGCAATTGAACTGAATACCACCGTAGTCATTGACTGTCAGATTGACTGTGATGATAAAGTATTTCCGATGGTGCCTGCAGGTGCTCCGATTGAAGATGTATTCGATGAAGATGATCTGCAGAAAAAGGATTGACAAAATTTTGTCATAAGTGTATAGTAGTCGGTATACTACCATAGTAAAGTGATAGAGTGATATGAAATATGTGAAACTCCCCATCCGAAAGAATGGGGAGTTTCACAACTGAACAGTGACAACTGGGCAGTTAATTGGATATCATAAAAAGGGAGGATGAAAATTGTGAGTAGAGTTTATAATTTTTCAGCAGGTCCTGCTGTACTGCCGGAAGAAGTACTTCGTGAAGCACAGGCAGAGATGATGGATTACAATGGTACCGGAATGTCTGTAATGGAAATGAGTCACAGATCCAAGGCGTTTGATCAGATTATCCAGGAAGCTGAAAAAGACCTCAGAGATTTGATGAATATACCGGATAATTATAAAGTATTGTTTTTACAGGGAGGTGCATCCCTGCAGTTTGCCATGATTCCCATGAATCTGATGAAGAATAAAGTGGCAGATTATATCGTGACCGGTCAGTGGGCGAAAAAAGCATGGCAGGAAGCACAGAAATATGGAAAGGCCAATAAGATAGCTTCTTCCGAAGATAAAACATTTTCTTATATTCCGGATTGTTCAGATCTTCCGATCAGTGAGGATGCAGATTACGTATATATTTGTGAAAATAATACGATTTATGGAACTAAATACAAAACATTGCCGAACACCAAAGGAAAAGATCTGGTGGCAGATGTATCATCCTGTTTTTTGTCTGAACCGGTAGACGTAAGCAAATATGCCATTATTTATGGTGGGGTTCAGAAAAATATTGGACCTGCCGGAATGGTAATCGCTATTGTGAGAGAGGATTTGATCACGGATGATGTTCTTCCGGGAACACCGACTATGATGAAATACAAAACGCATGCAGATGCTAATTCTTTGTATAATACACCCAATTGTTACTGCATCTATATCTGTGGAAAAGTATTTAAATGGCTGAAAAAACGGGGTGGACTGGAAGCCATGAAAGAAAAAAATGAAAAGAAAGCAAAAATTCTGTACGATTTCCTGGATGAGAGCAAGTTATTCCACGGAACAGTAGAAAAAGATTCCCGTTCTCTCATGAATGTACCGTTTGTTACAGGGAATGCAGACCTGGATGCTAAATTTGTAAAAGAAGCAAAAGAAGCAGGGCTGGAGAACCTGAAGGGACATCGTTCCGTTGGCGGAATGAGAGCAAGCATTTACAATGCTATGCCGATCGAGGGTGTGGAAGCTCTTGTAGACTTCATGAGAAAATTTGAAAAGGAGAATCTGTAAAATGTTTCAGTATAAATGTTTAAATCCAATTTCAAGTGTGGGACTGGAACGTCTTACATCTAATTACAAGGTCACAGACGATATCAATCAGGCAGATGCGATTCTTGTGAGAAGTGCTTCTATGCATGATATGGAGATTCCTTCTAATGTAAAGACCGTTGCAAGAGCAGGTGCCGGGGTAAATAATATCCCACTGGATAAATGCGCTGAAAAAGGTATTGTAGTATTCAATACTCCAGGTGCAAATGCCAATGGCGTAAAAGAGATGGTAATTGCCGGAATGCTTCTGGCATCCCGTGACATCGTGGGCGGTATCGAGTGGATCGAGCAGCAAAAAGAAAACGAAAATATCGGAAAATTAGCTGAAAAACAGAAAAAACAGTTTGCCGGCTGTGAGATCAAAGGAAAACGTCTCGGTGTAATTGGTCTGGGAGCAATCGGAGCCATGGTAGCTAATACAGCAATCTATCTTGGAATGGATGTATATGGTTATGATCCCTATATTTCTATTGATACTGCATGGAAACTTTCCAGAGAAATCAAACATATCAGCAATGTGGAAGAAATATTCCGTGACTGTGATTATATTACCCTTCATGTACCGCTTCTTGAAAGCACAAAGGGAATGATCAGCCGTGAAAGTATTGCGTCTATGAAAGATGGTGTGGTACTTCTGAATTTTTCAAGAGATCTTCTGGTTGATGAAAATGCTCTGGTAGAGGCACTGGAAAGTGGAAAAGTAAAGAAATATGTGACAGATTTTGCCAATCCTACAGTGGCAGGTGCAAAAAATACACTGGTTACTCCGCATCTGGGAGCATCTACAGAAGAGTCGGAAGATAACTGTGCAATGATGGCAGTAAAAGAAGTACGTGATTATCTGGAAAATGGAAATATTCACAATTCTGTGAATTATCCAAATTGCGATATGGGACAGTGTATGGTTGCCGGACGTGTGACAATTAATCACAGGAACGTGGTCAATATGATCAGTCAGTTTACCAAAGTACTTGGTGATGCAGACATGAATATTTCAGATATGACCAATAAGAGCAAAGGCGATTATGCATACACCATGATTGATCTTGAAAAACCGGCTCAGGCTGATATTATTCAGAAACTGGAAGCAATTGAAGGCGTTCTGAAAGTAAGAATCGTAAAATAAGTGTATTTTGAAATTTTGGAAGACATACCCCGGACTGTAAGTTACAGTCCGGGGTATTTTAGAAGAACCGATCCCTAAGAAAGGAAAATGGATAGATATGAAAAATATCTGGAAGAAATGGCGAAAAGGTAGTAAAATAATAAAGTCTGTAAATAACAAGAAATGTTTTTCAGACATGACATAGAAAAAGTCCCGTTTTCACGAGACAGTCTGGAAAATATTTCTTTTGAACCGAGTCGGCACCCGTC
>SFGF01000061.1 GCA_004556655.1 Lachnospiraceae bacterium
AGAAAAAGAACAGGAAAAGATAAAAAAGTGTATAGGTGAAAACTTTAAAACAAACACAGGAAAAAGGATAGCTTATAATCGCTTTATTTTAGATTAGTACTAGATTATTACAGTTATGTATTTTATATCGCAAAGAAAAATAGTAGTTAAGTTTAACCCTAGATAATAAGCAGCAAAGGAGTGCGATAATATAATATCTAATAATACCTCCATGCCTACAACGGATGATGAGTTGCAAAAGAATACGGTTGGTGAGCTTAAGCCGCACAATGCACCGATCACTCTTGTTGAATACGATTCAAGTTGGCCTGAATTGTTTGAGCAGGAATCGAACCGGATTCATTCAGTACTCGGCAGCAAAGCGTTGCAAATAGAACATGTGGGCTCAAACTCGATTCCTGGGCTTTGTGCAAAGCCAATCATCGATATACTGTTGGTTGTTAAGGATTCTGCTGATGAGTCATCCTACGTTCCAGCGTTGGCAGCGGCCGGATATGTGCTACAGATTCGAGAACCTGACTGGTTTGAGCATCGTTTGTTTAAAGGACCGGATACCGATATTAATCTGCATGTGTTCAGTTTGGGCACATCAGAGATTGATAGAATGTTACGCTTCCGTGATTGGTTGCGGACTAATGATACTGATCGGGACAAATATGCACAAGTCAAACGAAACTTGGCAAAGAATAAATGGAGGCATGTCCAGCACTATGCGAATGCTAAAACATCAATAGTACAGGAAATCATGAAAAGAGCGAATGGTAATAATACTTAAGGAGAGTGTCATGTTTTCTTGGTTTGTTAGTGTGACAATAAAGAACGAGAAAGGCGCTCTGCGGATGCAGGGCGTTTTTTCTGTGGAGAAACATTGACGAGTATGTTACAATGGAAGCTGGAAATAAGTGCCCGAAAGGACTATGAAATAACGGTAGTAAAACATCCCGATTTTTACTACCATTTTACTACTACAGTCTGCCGTAACTTGCTCCATTTTGCCCTGTTTCGGGAAATCTGTGATAGAGTAGATGCTATTACACCCCGAAAACAGGTGCGTTAAATCGGAGCAAATCGGGGCAGGACAGGCAGGTGGAACAAGTACAGTTCATGACGGCTAATACGCTCCCTTACGGGGATAGTTGGGAGCAGTGCGACCCACCTACCACTACGGTTTTACTACGAATGATTCGAATTAAACCACAATATGTAGATAAACGTTACAAAGCACATGCTAAATATAGTTTTTTGAGGCTTTGCTGCATCGGTATACGATACCGACCAGGTAGAGCCTTTATTTTTGTGCAGATTATGGTGTAGAAATGAGTTGCTATATTTCGGGACTAGAGCGAACATACACATACTCTAAGAGGAACTATGCTACACGGAGGTATGTACATGAACATTACAGAATTGAACTACAACGTACAGGGTGAGGAACGCAAAAAGCTTGTACAGATTGTATCGGAAATCATCAACACCGCAGCGGTTTACAAGAAGGTGCCGACCTGTGCCTATGACATTGGCACCTTCACGGTCAGCAAGACTGGAGTGCTTTCCTGGACGGAGGACACCAATGTGGAGATGATAAAGACGGTGGTTGCCGGGCTTCAGATGATGGGACTTAACGCAAAGGAAGAAAGGCAGACCATCAAGAAGGCGAATGCCCCGAAACAGCCACAGGAACAGCCGAAGGAAGAGCCGGACAAGCTGACCGTGGAAATTCCTCGCAAGCTGATGAATGATACGGCACTTGCCAATCTCGACCGAATCATCGAGGGCAAGGGAACACTGATCAAGAAAGCGATTGGAGCAGATAGCCTTGAGTATGAAATCACAGAGGATAGGATTCGATTTCCTTGGTTTACGATGACCGAGGATGCCGAGGAGAACAAAGCCTACATCACCTTCATCAGCAAGCTGGCAGAACACGTGCGAACAGTCAAACGTGTGACCCTGAAGGACAAGCCTGTGGACAATGAGAAATACGCATTCCGCTGTTTCCTCCTCCGGCTCGGATTTATCGGTGAGGAGTACAAACAAGCTAGAAAGATACTGCTGAAGAACCTGACCGGGAACGGAGCATGGAAGAACGGGGGTGCCCGCTGATGTTGGGAATCTCAAAGGCAAGGCTTGAATGACTCCGCAGCCAGTATGCTCCGGGGGCAAGGGCGGAATTGGTAGAGATGAACGATCGACAGGCACCTTCGCCCGGAACAAAGGGCACGGTCGTGTGCGTGGATGACATCGGGACCATTCATGTGCACTGGGATAACGGCAGTTCCCTGGGCGTGGCTTACGGTGAGGACAGATGCCGGGTGATTACAGAATAGGATGGGGGCACGAAGCGTTACCTCATAAACTGAATAGCGAATCAGTAGTGAGAAGGAGCCGACTTCCATGTAGGGGATATCGACTCCTTTGTTATGCGTTTTATTAATATTTATGTAGTTGCTATATAATATGATAGCAATTATTCCGTTTCTGACTTATGGGCTGCCAAATAGTCAGAGAATGATGCATACCCGAGCTTTCTCTTTCTTGCAAGCATATTCGCCCAGATAGTATTTCCTTGAGATTCGTTGATGTATCCTGCATCAAGTGCCATTTTCATAATGTCGCCTGTTGTAAGATGAGAAAGACCATATTCTGTAACATAGTCAGATATATCTCTCAGGTTGTTGCTGGCAAGTATGCCTTGTTTCTCCTTTGCAAGCGAAATGGAAGCGGCTTCACCTCGACCGATGACTTTGTGTCCAGGGTCGGGATGGCTTGTAAGCTTTCGGTACAGTTTATAGGTATCCGTACCAACAGTAATCGTTTCAATCGTTGCATCCCCTGCTTGGAGCATTAGATCGACCTGTGCCTTTAATCCCTTAACACGATTAACACCAGGATGAGACAGCTCATCATATACTTCCTTTGGGATAATGATTCTTCCAGGAAAAAGCTTGGAAAGAATACTTTCATTATCTACCCACAGGAAAGCAGAAATGCAATCTGTATCAAAGAAAAGTGGCTCAGTCAATCAATTCACCACCTTCCTCTGTGCCGTAAACGAGATCATCTCTGAAAGCTGCAAGCAATAACTCTTCATACTTTCCGTACGAAACAATATCACGAGTTAATAACTGGTCTGCCTGATCAATGTAGTGGCCGTATGTGCAATACTGCTTTTCTTCAGGTAGTGGACGGTACAAATCGGAATTGAAACCCATCGATTCTGCCTGTCGTCTTACACTGATATTTAGCAAGGTATCTAACTCATCTCGATTAATATAGCCGCAGTTATTTAACTGATATACGGCAGTCTGATGGCTGACTCCGAAGTATTGCTCAATACGAATTATATCCTGAAGGCTGATTTTACCTCCATGTTTGGAAATGAGGCTATCTGCTTTGTCTGCTAATGCCGCACGAGGCATCAAAAAATATGCTGCAAAAGCATCCGCCTTCTTTTCTACTTCATTCCCTGTGCCGATTGACTTGGCACAAACTGACTTCATGCTCTCGTCATAAAACAAATGGTATAATTCGTGGGCAAGTGAAAATCGCTGACGACCTAATGTCATTGCTGAATTTAATGCAATTGTACATCTTCCGTCAGCACCTTTAATACACATTCCACTGATTTTGCTACCCAATGGATAATAAACAATCGTCAGCCCATCGATTCCCTGTGCTAACGCAAAGATATCAATAGGGGAATTACTATCTTCGCCGAGCTGTTTTCTTAATCGCTCAGCTTTAGTCATTAAATCTGCATAATCAATCATAAGCATTACCCTTTCAATAATTCTGCCATATACTCGGAATTAAGAGCGATACGGTTAATCGCACTGATTGCTTCCAAATCCTCCGCAGACAGGTCGCTGGCTCTGAACGCAAATGACAGACTTGATGCTTCAATGGCACTACCTTCAATAGCATCTACTGAGACACCGAAAAGACAGGCAAGCTTCTCCAGCATATCCGCTGATAAAATGCGTTCGCCTTTTTCAACTTTTGAGATTAAACTCTGATCGACATTGAGGAAACGGGCAATATTAGACTGGTTAAATCCCATTCCATCTCTAAGCGTTTTAATATTATTTCCAATGATATTTGCCATGGTCATGTTCCTCCTCCTTATAGTTCATTTATATTATAGTATGCATCTGTCATAAAATCAATGAATCGGGATATAAAAAATATGACAAAAATATTGGTTAACATTGTCATTCACACATTCAATTTAGTCAAATTGCAAAATAATGACTAAATTGAAAAGAAGAGGGTGGGATAATAATGCGTTGTTTCATAGAAAAATCTACTGTCAGTGGATGTATATTTCTAAGGACAGTAGATTTTTTGACTATAAAACGCTATAATGGGGCTATAACAGTGATTGTTCCCTGAATAGGAGATGCAAATATGAGTTTTTCAGATGAAATCAAAAGAATTCGTGAACGTAGCTTTTTTACCCAGGAGGAATTTGCCAAGGAATTGAATGTGGCATTCTCTACTGTGAATCGGTGGGAATGCGGCAAAGCACGCCCCAATCTGACCGCGATGAAAAGCATCAAGGCGTTCTGCGATAGAAATAATATCGAATACAGCAATGTCGAGGAGGCATGGCTCAACTATAAGTCGGAGGTAAAGAAACATGATTAATATTAGAAAACTGGAAGCAGACCTGTGGGAATCTGCAGACCTGCTCCGTGCCGGATCTAAATTAACTTCCAATCAGTATTGTATGCCTGTGTTGGGCTTGATTTTCCTGCGTTATGCATATAGTCGCTTTAAATTAGTCGAGGCAGAGATTTTGAAGGACAGACCTGTGAGAAGAGGTCGTGTTATGCCTGTGGAGGCCAGCGATTTTAATGAAAAGGCTGCATTGTATCTTCCACAGATGGCGCAGTATGCATGGCTTGTAAATCTGCCGGAAGATATTACCTCGCAGAACTTGCAGGATACCCAAGGTCGGACTATGTCCAGTCTTGGAGAGGTGGTCAATAATGCGATGGAACTGGTTGAGAAGCAGAGCGAACAGCTGACAGGCGTTCTCCCAAAGGATTACACCATGTTCTCTGACGAACTGCTCTCTGAACTGATTCGTATTTTTAATAATGATGCTTTGGACGATGTGGGCGGTGATGTAATCGGTCGCATCTACGAGTATTTCCTCAATAAATTCGCAAAAAACATTGCCTCTGATGATGGAGTGTTCTTCACACCAAAATCTCTGGTAAAGATGATTGTAAATATCCTTGAGCCACAGTCCGGTGTTCTGCTTGATCCTGCTTGCGGTAGTGGCGGTATGTTTATCCAGAGTGGAGACTTTGTCAACCAGCTGGGAATGAGTGCAAACTCTGCTATGACTTTCTATGGACAGGAAAAGGTAGAGTATAATGCAAAACTCTGCCTGATGAATATGGCGGTACATGGACTGACTGGTGTCATTAAATCCGGTGATGAAGCTAACACCTTCTATCACGATGCTCACAACCTGAACGGCTGCTGTGATTTTGTTATGGCAAATCCTCCTTTCAATGTAGATAAAGTAAAATCCGAATCCGCACAGAGTGCCGGAAGATTACCGTTCGGTTTGCCAGGAGTGAATGCAAAAACAAAGGAAATCGGTAATGGTAATTACCTGTGGATTTCTTATTTTTATTCCTATCTGAATGAGGCTGGTCGTGCCGGATTTGTTATGGCTGCATCTGCAACCGATAGTCAGGGCAAGGATAAAGACATCCGTCAGAAGCTGATTGAAACAGGCCACGTGGATGTAATGATTTCGGTCGGCAATAACTTCTTCTACACAAAGAGCCTTCCGTGTTCTCTTTGGTTCTTTGATAAGGGTAAGTCTGTCGAATTACAGGACAAGGTGCTGTTTATTGATGCACGCAATTATTACACAGTGGTTGACCGTACACTGAATGAGTGGAGCGAATGGCAGCTGAAAAATATGAATGCCATCGTATGGCTCTACCGCGGAGAAATTGATAAATACAAAAGCCTTCTTGCTGAATATCGCGCGGTTCTCGGGGCTGCTGTCTCTTTCGAGGAAGTACTTTCACAGTTAAAGGCGGAACTGAAAGATTTACAGAAACGAGCAAAGATTGAAACTGAAGCTGCCGATCGAAAGGATAAGAAACGTATTCAGGCAGAATATGATGAACTGATTGCAGCAAAGAATGAAGAAATTATTGTAGCCAAAGAAGCTGTATGGCTTTATGAGAAATTTGGTGAGGGCGAATATCAGGATATTCTTGGCCTCTGCAAGGTTGAGAGTCGTGCTGTTATCATTGAAGAAAAGGGCTGTTCCCTTACTCCTGGTGCGTATGTTGGTGTTGCACCGGTGGAGGATGATGGTGTTGATTTTGAAGAACGTATGACTGAAATCCACAGAGAATTGCTTGCTTTGCAGGCTGAATCCAATGACCTGATGGATACCATCTCTGCGAATATGAAGGAGATGGGGTTATGAGTTGGTCAAAAAGAAAACTTGGAGAACTGTGTGAAATAACCTCTAGCAAGCGAATTTTTTATTCAGAATATGTGGAGAGAGGAGTGCCCTTTTATCGTTCTAAAGAAATAATTGAGAGTTCTCAAGGAATGGAGATTAGCGAGCCTCTTTTCATCTCTGAGGAAAAGTATGCAGAAATAAAAAACAAATTTGGAGTTCCTACTGCTGGTGATATGCTGTTGACTTCAGTTGGGACAATAGGAGTTCCATACATAGTAAAAGAGAGTGATCGTTTTTATTTCAAAGATGGAAACCTGACATGGTTTAGAAACTATAGTACTGATATTATTCCAGAGTACATTTACTTTTGGGTTCGCTCTACTGAAGGCCAAGGAGTTCTGAATAATACTACAATTGGCTCATCTCAAAAGGCGTTGACCATTAGTTCGTTAAATAAAATTGAAATAGCTGTTCCACCTGTGAATTCACAGAAAGCCATAGTTAAAATGCTTTCTGCCTATGACAATCTTATTGAAAACAACCAGAAGCAAATCAAACTGTTGGAAGAAGCTGTACAGCGTCTTTATAAGGAATGGTTCGTGGATTTGCGCTTCCCAGGATACGAGGATGCAGTGATTGTTGATGGAGTGCCGGAGGGATGGAGAAAAACAGCGCTTGAAGATATAGTAAAACTACGAAAAGAAACGGTAACAAAAGGAAAAATTCCTGATGGAATTCCATACATCGGTTTGGAGCATATGCCAAGAAAGGATATCTGTTTGTCCACCTGGGGAAACTCTGCAGATGTGAACAGCAATAAGTCGAAGTACTATGAAAATGACATTATTTTTGGAAAAATCAGACCATACTTTCACAAAGTTGGATTTGCGCTTAATAATGGAGTAACATCAACGGATACGTTTGTTATGAATGCTCAAGATAGGCTATGGGGATTGTTGCTTAGCGTCGTTTCGAGTACGGATTTTGTAAACTATAGTTATCAGAACTGCAAAGAAGGTGCAAAAATGCCCCGTGCTGACTGGAAGCAGATGAAAAACTACCAGATTTTGATAGCTTCTAACTCCATTCAACAATCTTTTGAAAAACAAATCTGGACAATTACAAGAAATATAAAATGTTTAGCTCTGCAGAATCGAAAGTTAGTTGAAGCCCGTGACCGCTTACTCCCGAAATTGATGAGCGGAGAAATCGAAGTGTAAGAAAGGGGGGTGCTCTATGAGCTATGACTATTCTGAAAACATATTAGTCCAAGAAGCTGCTGGCAATCTTCTTGAGCATGAACTGGGCTGGGAAGTAAAGTTTGCCTACAATACAGAGGTTCTTGGTGAGAACGGTACCTTTGGCAGAAAGTCCTACAAGGATATTCTGTTGGTACGCTATTTCCGCAATGCCCTGAAAGTTCTGAATCCGTGGATTACGCCTATGCAAATAGACGAGGCACAGAGAAAGATGGAAAGCTACCTTTCAACTGCATCCCTTATGCAGATTAATGAGGAGAAGTATGCCTTGATCCGAGATGGCATCCCGGTAACTGTCAAAAAACCAAATGGACAGACTGAGGAAAAGAAAGCACAGATTGTGGATTTTCAGAATCCAACTGATCAGAGCAGAAATCATTTCCTAGCCATAAAAGAATTAAAAATACATGGGGAATACTACCGCCGCCGTACAGATATCGTTGGTTTTGTAAACGGTATTCCTCTGCTTTTTGTAGAATTAAAGAAGAATACGGTAGATGTGCAGAATGCCTATGACGATAACTATACAGACTACTTGGATACCATTCCACATTTGTTCCATTACAATGCATTCCTGATGTTGTCAAACGGTGTGGAGGCAAAAGTTGGTACTCTTGGCAGCAAGTATGAATTCTTCCATGAATGGAAGCGTTTGTCTGAAGCTGATGAAGGCAATGTAGCCTTGGAGACAATGCTGCGTGGTATCTGTAAGAAGGAGAACTTCTTCGATCTATTGGAGAACTTTATTCTCTATGACCATTCCGATGGTCGAACAGTAAAAATTCTTGCCCGTAACCACCAGTATCTCGGGGTAAACGAAGCGGTAAAGGCATATGAAACCAGAAAACTGCGTGATGGTAAGCTGGGTGTGTTCTGGCATACACAGGGATCAGGAAAGAGTTATTCAATGGTATTTCTTTCTGCCAAAATCCGTAGAAAGTTTTCCGGTTCGCCGACCATCGTAGTGCTGACAGACCGTGATGAACTAAACAAACAGATTTCCGATACATTTGAAAATTGTGGGTTACTTGGTGCTGCCAAGGCATCTCAGTTTATCGCATCCAGCGGCGCAAATCTAGTGCAGAAGTTGCAGGGCAATCCAAGCTTTATCTTTACGCTGATTCAGAAATTCAATCAGCCGAATGCGAAGCCAATCTACCCTGACCACGATATTATTATCATGTCTGATGAGGCTCACCGCAGCCAGTACGGTGTGTATGCTGACAATATGTGTGCATTGCTGCCGACTGCATCAAGAATTGGTTTTACAGGTACTCCGCTACTTTCCAGTGACAACATTACAGAGCGTACCTTCGGTGGTTATATTTCCATTTACGATTTCAAACGAGCAGTAGAGGATGGTGCGACTGTTCCGCTTTACTACGAAAACCGTGGTGAGAAAATTCTGAACATTGATAATCCAGAAATTAGTGAACGTATTCTGGAAGCTATTGAGAAAGCTGACCTGGATCCATCACAGCAGGAAAAATTGGAAAATGAATTTGCAAAAGAAATACATTTGCTGACAGCAGAACCTCGACTGGATTCTATCGCAAAAGACTTTGTAGGTCATTACTCCGACCTGTGGACAAGCGGAAAAGCTATGTTTGTATGCCTGAATAAGGTGACCTGCGTCCGTATGTATAACTATGTTCAGAAATATTGGGCACAGGAGATTTCTGCTCTTGAAAGGAAAATCAAGCATGTTTCCCAGCAAGAGGCACAGGAACTAAGCCGAAAGTTGAAGTGGATGCAGGAAACAGAAATGTGCGTAGTCATTAGCCAGGAGCAGAATGAGATACAGACCTTCAAAAAATGGGGACTGGATATTCTGCCGCATCGAGCAAAGATGGAAAAACGAGAACTGGATAAGGAATTCAAGGATTCAAAAAATCCATTCCGAGTAGTATTCGTCTGTGCCATGTGGCTCACTGGCTTCGATGTAAAATCTTTGTCCTGCTTGTATCTGGATAAGCCGTTGAAAGCCCATACTCTCATGCAGACTATCGCTCGTGCAAACCGCGTAGCCGAAGGCAAGAGCAATGGCTTGATTGTTGATTATATTGGTATCGTTAAAGCCTTGAGAAAAGCACTTGCGGACTATACTGCAAACCAAGGTGGAGGTGGCGGTACTGATCCTACTGTTGATAAAGAAAAACTGATTGCCCGTATTCATGAGATTATAGCAGAGGCATCAACATTTCTTGGCGAACATAATTTCTCTCTGGATGCTTTGGTCAATACGCAAGAAGGCACCTTTGAACAGCTTTCATTGCTTCAGGATGCCACAAATGCGATGTGCGAGACATTGGAAATCAAGAAGACATATCAGACCTATGCCAGTGAGTTAGCAAGACTCATGAAGTATGCTGATCGAAATGATGTGGACACACAGACTCGAGCCTACAAGGATGCCATTATTGCTATCTATGATGCGCTTCAGAAAAAACGCAAGCATTCCGATAATACAGATCTTATGGTTGAGATTAATGGTATCGTGAATGAATACATAGTGATTGAGCATCAGCAGCCAGGGCTTATTCCATCCAAGCGTTTTGATATCAGCAAC
The DNA here is from genome assembly GCA_004556655.1 of Lachnospiraceae bacterium. Taxonomy (GTDB): domain Bacteria; phylum Bacillota; class Clostridia; order Lachnospirales; family Lachnospiraceae; genus Oliverpabstia. The sequence goes on from SFGF01000061.1 coordinate 10,274, forward strand.
ATTGACTTTGACATTCTGATTCGTGAGTTTGCGAAAACCAAGAAGCAGAATCTTGTAATGAAAGATTTACAGGATCTGATCCAAGTGCGATTGGAAAGCATGATGGTATCAAATCCGCGCCGCATTGATTATCTACTACGTTATCAGGAGATTATTACTGCCTACAATAGCGAACAGGACAGAGCTACCATCGAAAAAACCTTTATGGATTTGATGGCTTTGGCAAATAGTATGGACACAGAACAACAGCGTTATGTGCGTGAAGGTTTCACCAGTGACGAGGAACTGTCCCTTTATGATATGTTATTCTCTGATAATCTTACAAAAGAGGATATCAAGGCAATTAAAAAAGTAGCAGTAGACCTCCTGGCGAAGATTAAGGCCAAAATTGCCGAACTGGATCACTGGACAGATAAGCAGGAAACCAAGGCGGCTGTGGACAATCTGATTCGTGACACCCTGTGGGCAGAATTGCCGGAATGCTATGATGAGGTTAGCATTTCCCTGTACCGGCAGCAGATATATGAATATGTATATACACGGTATAGAGTGGCGGCATAGGAGCAAAATGAGTATTGTAATAGACTTTATCGCTAATCTTGGACTGGAAGCGGTCCGGGACAAAATTACTGATATTTCTGCTGAGACACAGGTCAAGGAGCACATTGCTGATTATCTCAGCAGACAGCAAAGGTTTAACATGAATGTGCCTTTGGAGGAAGAGATAGATTTTGGTGGATTGTCAGAGTATATTAAAACAGATTTGATGGAGGATGTTAAACGTAGGCTGTTTGGAAATAAAAGCGAGCGTAGAAGTGCAAGGCAGACTATTCTGAGTAAAGCAGTGTCTTTTTCAACAGCAAACACCCAAATATCAGCGCAGAGAACAATGAAAATTGTTGGGGACGCTATTGACATTCTGCGAGAGTATTATCGGAACCGTGTTAACCGGGAACTATTATTTATAACAACTGAAATCGAAGAGACGATAGTATCAGAGCACGAGGAAACAAGGGCGTTAGTTGCTGCGGAAAGCAAAAAACTTGAAGCTGTTATCAAGGATGACAAAACACTATCTGTTGATTCGGCTCTTCAAAAGATTGAGGTCGGTAATGTGGCACTGCTTGAGAAACAATTCGGGAAGTTCATGAACGCAATCAGCGCAGGACATGAGTTGTTTCCTGACTTTGGATTTCGTATGACAGCTGATAATAAAATGGTCAGTGCACCATTGACTGATGAGGCGAGAATAAAATATCCAGAGAATTTCAAAATAACTGCTACGGCCGCCAAAATTGGGAATCAACCAATATGTTCCTTGGATAAAGCTATATTTGATCAGGCATATAGGCATCAGCTTCCTATTTACATTGATGTTCAAAAAGCTGCAAAATATCTTGGAGCAGTATTAGATCCAATACAGGCCGAAGCGGATGAAATGTCGGGAAGTCAAATGGTCGTATATCCGCCGAAATTTCCTCCTGCATTTCCATGTAATGTTATTGTAGGTGCAGATGTTGTAGTACCGTACTTATTACTTCGAACGAAGGAATTGCTTGATAACGGTAGCGTAATTATTACTAATGAAGAACAGCAGAATTTTGATTTTCATGTCTCGCTCCATTTATATCCGAAGACACAGAAACTGACTTTTACAGTAAAACCAGAGAATCCGACTAACAAAGAATCTCTACAATATCGTAAGTTTTTGAAACGTGTTTTGTCGGGTGAACAGGTAACAGTGAATGTACTGTCGTTAAAGGAGCAGTTTATTCGGGGGACAGTTGACAAGCAAGAGATGCGAATGATAGATGAGGAAATAGAATTCCTTGAGAAGATTGTAATGATTGAGGAATATTTCTGCACACCTATCAGTATCCCTGAAGTAATAAAACACGAGGACCATTTTCTGATTAACAGAATATGTGATTTGATTCAAGGTGGTTTCACAGGCTCATGGGATAAATTTGATTTCAAATTCATTATATCTCAAGAGACAAAGGACAGAATTATGAGCCTAAACGAAACCGCTTATACCTTGGCATATAGTGGTGAAGGATTCTTTTCTTTATTTGAGCAGGAATTCACAATTCCGATTTTTAGAGAAATCGAATCTGCTAAAGTTGAAGATCTCAGTCGCTTAAAGAAAAAGATTGAGGTTTTGGATGTTGGCGATGAGATTAAGGTAACTTATATACCTGGCGTTTCTGGCTCCAAAGGTAAATATATTGACAAGATAAAAACTCAGGATATTGAGGATAATCTTGTGTTTGTGAAAGAAGAATAATTTAATGTGGGCACTCAGCCATAGCGGTTGAGTGCCTTTCTTTATGTTCTCCGAGAGTAGTCGTGCGGCTACTCTTATTTTTTCTCATTTTCCGTTCAAAGGAATGTGAACTGTCATGTGACTGTTAGAAGGTAAGTGAATCCCTATACCGGAATTTTCGTAATCAATTCTCCTTAAGAAAGATACAAATAAAAATCAAAAAATCTTTCGTTCAAATCATTGGCTTCTGTAATTGGGAGGATTGAAGGGGGTGGACTGACAGGGATTCGTATGAGGAAGAAATATCGATCTTTGCCAAGGACAATAAAAAAGTTTTCTGTAAGACCGGAAAAACTGGAAGAAATTCCCCTAAGGAAGATAGAAGGGTACAAATCTTCAAAAACTTCTGTGATTTCGGCAGGTTGATGTCCAGAGAAAGATAGGAAGGATAGTTTTTCTGAAAAGTCTTCTCGAAATTGGGATTATCAGCATTTCCAAATACATAGCAGTCAGAAGGGCTGGAGGACTGGAAAAATTTTTCCAGAGAATCGTAAGATTTCTGCCTCTCCCGTGGCTACCAGTTGAGGGGATGAAGATATTTTTTCCTGATTTGTTCCGAAAAATGTCCGTTTTGGAAAATCCCAATACATAGCTGCCAGAAAGGGAGAAAAGTTTTTCAAAACCGTAAGATTTCCCTATCTGCCAAAGCTACTAAACAGGAAGGTAAATAATTTTTCTCAAACTTCGGAAAAATGCTTTTCCGGGCTGCATAGCTGTCAGGAAGGAGAAACGCCCTTCAGAAAGGAGGACATACGAATGTATGGATAACAAAGTGAATAAGAACAAGGCTCTGTACGACTACAGCGGTGTTCCACCCGATGCCAAAAAGGAAGGGCTGTTTTGTCTGTACCGTATCGAGGCGAAATCCAGGGATGCTTCTAAGCTGGACAAGATACCTTACAACCGATATGGAAATCGTGCCGACTCAGGCAATCGCAGTGATTTCGGTTCATTTGCCAAAATACACGAGGTATACGAGCAGGGTGGATATGACGGCATCGGCATGGGCAACTTCCTCTACTGCATGGTGGATGTGGATGACTGCATTCATGATGGAGAACTCGATGAACGAGGGCGAGACATCATAGAGACTGTGAACTCGTATACAGAGATCAGTCCATCTGGAACCGGCGCTCATATCTTTTGTAAAGCCGACCATCTGGGCTATGACCGTGGCAGGTACTACATCAACAACCGTAAGGTTCATGTGGAAGTGTATGTACCAGGAACTACAAACCGCTTCCTGACGATGACTGGGAAATGCATTCATGGTAATGCCATTGAAGAACGTTCCGAGGAACTGAAGGCGGTTCTTGAGAAATACATGGTCAGACCACAGGAGGATAAGCCAGTGCCAAAAGTCGAAGCACCTGGCAGTTACTTCTCTGACGAAGAGGCTCTGCGGAAGATGTTCGCATCCAAACAGGGTGAAAAAGCCAAGGAACTCTGGGAGGGAAATATCCCGGATGGGAAGACACACAGTGAAGCTGACATGGCTTTTGCTGAAATCTGTGCCTTCTGGTGTGGCGGTGACATCGAGCAGATGGACAGGCTGTTTCGGCAGTCAGGACTGATGCGAGACAAGTGGGACCGCCCACAGAGCGGTTCAACCTACGGGTATCTTACATTGGAAAAGGCTGTACGTAACTGCACTGCATTTTACCAGCCTATCAGAACGGCCCCGGCGGAGGACTTCAACGATGTTCTTCATAAACTGGAGGAACTGAATCCCTTGGATAATATCCGCTATCGTAGCGGTGATATTGGCTTCGGCAGGCTCCTGGCAGATGTGTTTCACGACATTGCAAGGTTCGTGCCGGAGCGCAAGAAGTGGTTCGTCTATGACGGAAAACGCTGGGCGGCAGATATCGCCGGGCTGATGATAATGGAACTCTCCAAAGACCTGGCAGATGCCCTGCTCATCTACACTGCATCCATTAAGGACGAGGATAAGCGCAAGGCATTTCTCGAAGGCAGTAAGCGTTGGCAGCAGAGGCGCTACCGCGAGATCTACATCAAAGAGGCTCAGAGCGTCTACCCTCTGTCGATAAAGGTCTTTGATACCAATCCGTACCTTTTCAATTGTGATAATGCCACGATTGATTTTTCAAACGGAACGGCAAAGGAGCACAGCCACCTGGACTACATCACCATGATCAGCCCTGTGAAGTATGATCCAGGAGCATATAGTGAGCGTTTCATTCGTTTCATCGATGAGGTCACAAGCAGGGACAGGGCGAGAGCACGATTCCTGCAGAAATCCCTCGGGTACGGGTTTACCGGACTTACCATCTTCGAGTGTCTGTTCATCCTTTATGGTGCAACAACACGAAATGGCAAGGGAACGCTTATGGAAGCACTTCTTCTGCTTGCAGGAGACTATGGCAAAGCTGTCCGACCTGAAACTATCACCCAGAAACGTAACCCGGACAGCCAGGCACCTTCTGAGGATATCGCAAGACTTATGGGTGTACGCTTTGCAAACATCTCAGAGCCAGCACGTGGACTGGTGCTGAACTCCGCACAAGTAAAAAGCATGACGGGTAACGATACCCAGAATGCCCGCTTTCTCCACGAGAACAGCTTCGACTTCAAGCCTCAGTACAAGCTGTATATCAACACCAATTACCTTCCGGTCATTACCGATATGACGGTCTTTGACAGTAACCGACTCTATATCGTTCCCTTCGACAGGCATTTTGAAGAATGGGAGCAGGACAGGACGCTGAAGACCGAATTCAGTAAGCCGGAGGTACAGAGTGCCATTCTCAACTGGCTCATCGATGGATTCCAGATGCTGCAGAGGGAAGGCTTCGGAAAACCGGATGCCATCGCAAATGCAGTCAGTGATTACCGTCATGACAGCGATAAGGTATCCCAGTTTGCGGAGGAACGTCTTGTGGCGAATGCCCAGGGTGAAGTTCGCACCTCGGCTGTCTATAACGAGTACCGCAGATGGTGTGAAGAGAATGGCTGCTATCCGGAGAATTCCAGAAACTTCAATCTGGAACTTCGTAAGTTCGGGGATGTTCAGAGAAAACGCCCGAGGACAGGCGGTGAAAAGACCACACTCCTCATAGGGTACATCTTAAAGGATGATTTCCTCTCAGACCCGGATTCATAAACACACGGGGCAGTTGTGGCAATTGTGGGCAGCAATTTCAGGGTTTTCTCCTATATACAGATGTATATGTGAATAAACTCGAAAATCCATCCACAACTTGCCACCTTGCCCCAAATGGCAGAAAGGATGTGATTCCATTGCAGTAATGACACAGGCTGACTGCGGTTAGCATATCGCAGTCGGCACAGACGCTCTCAATCATATGCATTGTGATTGATAAGAGTATAGATTTTCACTTTATCTGATGTGGCTCTTACCCCAGGGGGGAGATCAAATCTAAACGAACCTTCTCCCAGGGGAACGGTGCCGCAATCGCACAGAAATTCAAAGCGTATTCAAAGATAAAAAACCGAGAAATCAAACAGAAATGGAGGACAACAGGATGTCAAAAGACGGAACGAACCGTGGCGGTTCTCGCCCCGGAGCAGGCAGAAAGCCGAAAGCATTAACTGAAAAACTGGCCAATGGAAATCCCGGCGGCAGAAAGCTGACCATGGTGGACTTTGGAAGTGATGCCGCAGACTTGCAGGGTGCCGAAATGCCCCCGGTCAAGGAATATTTGAAAGCAAAGCAGAAGGACGGAAGTGTCACCTGTGCCGAGGATATCTTCAAGGAGACCTGGGAGTGGCTGCATGAGCGAAAATGCGACCAGCTGATTCCTACCCAGCAGATCGAGCAGTATGCCATGTCTGTGGCTCGTTGGATTCAGTGTGAGGAGGCTGTGTCCGAGTATGGCTTCCTTGCCAAGAAACCTACGGGAACCGTGATCTCCTCTCCCTATGTGACGATGGGCAGGGAGTATATGAAACAGGCCAACACCGCTTGGTACCAGATATACCAGGTGGTGAAGGAGAACTGCACTGTGGAGTTCAATGGCCCGACTCCGCAGGATGATGTGATGGAGCGTCTGCTCCGTGTTCGAATGGGCAACAGAATTTAGGGAATATGGAGGAAAACTATAATGAAAGAAATCAAGACTGTAGATGAACTGATGGATCATCTGGAAGAACTGAAACACAACCTCACCGGGGCGAAGCCTGCTGTGGATGCCACTGAGGAACAGAAGAATGCAAAAGCTGCCTATAACCGTGCCTTTTGGGAACATATGTATTCCGGCATCCCTGAAAATACACTCCGTGATGGCGGTGACACGGCAAAGGGATTCCTTGTGCCGGACACTTATGAAGATAAGCTGATGGAAACCTTGAGGGATGCGAACTTTCTCCGCAGCATCGGTACGGTGCTGAATACCACACAGGATTTGCATATTCCGGTTGTGATGAAAAACGGAGATGCACAGTGGATCGGTGAAACAGAACGCTATTGTAATGCAGATATTGAATTTGGCGAGATCGTTCTCGGAGCGCACAAATTGGGAACAATGACACTTTTGTCCGAAGAACTGCTGGCGGATTCCGGCATTGATCTGGAAGCGTACATTGCACAGGAATACAAAGAGCGTATTGCCGTCTCGGAGGAAGAAGCCTTTCTTGTAGGTGACGGTATCGGTAAGCCTCTTGGGTTGGTACATCAGGCTGAAGTCGGCACGACTACTGAGCAGAGCGGAAAAATCAGCATGGACGATATGCTCGATCTGATACATTCGGTAAAACAGGGATACCGTGACAAGGAAAGTGCGTTCTTCGTGATGTCTGAAGACGCTTTCAATGAACTGCATAAAATCAGAGTCCGTGATGGCCGTTACATCTGGAATCCTCATTTCAAGGATGATGGATATGAAACACTGTTCGGTTACCGGGTATATGTTTCTTCTCATATGGATGACATTGGCCCCGGAAATAAGCCGGTGCTGTTTGGTAATTTCAGCTACTTCTGGATCGGTGACCGTGGCAAGCGCAACATTAAGCGCCTGAACGAAGCCTACGCCAAGTTCGGACAGGTAGGATTCCTGCTCTCGGAGCGTGTGGATTCCAAGCTGGTACTAAAGGATGCAGTTAAGGCTCTGAAGGTCGCAGAGTAACTCCTATTATAGGGGTGGCGCTTTGGCCCACCCTCTGGAGAAAACCATTACATGGAGGGACAACCGATTCCCTCAGACAGGAGGCATTATGAATATCATAGAAAATGAAGCGGAAGTCAAATTGCCTGTCAGCGAGAAATATCTGCTGTCCATCCGTGAATCCGCAGCATATTTTAACATCGGCATTAAGAAAATGCGCAGACTGGCAGAGGATAACCTGGGCGGATTCGCTGTGTTCAGCGGAAACCGCTATCTCATAAATCGCACAAAATTCGAGCGTTTTATCGAGCAATCTTCTGAGATTTAATTCCGTTTTATCTGCCATTAGTAGTTGACTTCTTGGGAATAGTACGGGAATATACGATGACCCGAGAAGTCACGCTACTAAAGGAGGATTGGCAGATGGAAGAAAAGAAAAATGCATGGGGCAGAACCAGCAACATCCCCATCAACGAAAAGTATATGCTTTCTATCAGGGAGGCATCCGATTACTTCGGTATCGGCATCAAAAACATGAGAAGGCTGGCAGAAAACAATACCAACAAGTTCGCACTCTACTTCGGCAACCGATATCTTATCGTTCGGCATTTGTTTGAGGAATATATCATGGAGTGCCTGAACAACGGATGCATGGAGGAGGTATGCGAATGCGAAGACCAAGAATAGAAGAAAAGGAAACCCTGACGGTCGAGGAGGCTATCAGCCTTTTCACACTCAGCCGGAGGAAGTTCTGGAAACTGATGAATGGCATGGACACGATTCCGTTCCTTGCGATGTATGGGAGCAGACGGCTCATCATCCGGTCGGAACTGGAACTGTGGCTGCAGAATCATCCGCATGAGAAGGAGGCGTTGAAGAATGGCACGTACAGGAAGACCGCCCAGGAGGCGTGATGCAAAGAACCGTGTTCTCCGAAGGGGAGAATCCCTCCGGGCAGACGGGAAATATCAGTTCAAATACTATGTAAACGGCAAACCGAAGTTTGTGTACAGTTGGCGGCTTGAGCCGACTGACAAGCTGCCCCAGGGCAAAAAGCCCTGTCTTTCCCTCCGGGAACTGGAGAAGCAGATCGGATACGACCTCGACAATCAGCTTGATCCCACAGGAAAGAATCTGACGGTCATCGAGTTAGTAGACCGATACCTTGCCACCAAGACTGGAGTGAAGCCGAGTACGAAGATGAACTACAATTTTGTGCGGAATATCCTGCTGAATGAGCCTTTCGGTGAGAAAAAGATCGGTATGGTCAAGACCTCCGATGCAAAGCTGTTTCTCATCAAACTGCAGGAGGATGGCAGAAGGTACAGTACCGTCAAGACCGTGCGTGGTGTCCTCCGTCCGGCATTTCAGATGGCGGTGGACGATGATGTCCTTGTTAAGAACCCCTTCGGCTTTGAACTTGCCGGAGTGGTGGTGAACGACACCGTTACGAGGGAGGCCATCACGAAAGACCAGATGCGGAAGTTCCTCAAGTTTGTCCGGGATGATAATGTGTACTGCAAATACTACGAGGCATTCTACATCCTGTTCCACACCGGAATGCGAATCTCCGAATTCTGTGGGCTTACTATCAAAGATATAGATCTGGAGAACAATATCGTCACCATCGACCATCAGCTTTTGCGGACATCCAAGATGGAGTACATCATCCAGTCCACAAAGACCAATGCCGGAACACGGAAACTTCCGATTACAGAGGATGTGGCATACTGCTTCCGGGCAATCATTGAGGACAGGTCCACACCGAAGGTGGAAAAGTTCGTGGATGGTTACAGTGGCTTTCTGTACCTGGACAAGGATGGGATGCCGGAGGTGGCTATGCACTGGCAGCATCGATTCAACCATGCCGTACAGAGGTACAACGACATCTACCGAGTGCAGATGCCGAATATCACGCCCCATGTGTGCCGCCACACCTATTGCTCCAACATGGCGAAAGCCGGAATGAATCCGAAAACCCTCCAGTACCTTATGGGGCATTCGGATATCGGTGTGACCATGAACACCTATACGCACCTGGGGCTGGAGGATGCCAAAGACGAGATGATTCGTATGGAAGAACTGAACGCAGCCAAGAGGGAACTGGAAAAGACCACAGGCGAAAAGCCTGTGACCCAGAAGATGTTCCGGGCAATTTAATATGGAAGAAAATCAGAGAACGCTTTGTTGACTGTGATGGTTGGCAGGGCGTTTTTATTGTTGTGGCGATGTTGACTGTTATGTTATAATGTATCTCAATAAGATTATTTTGTGCATCTGCAAGGAAGGTGGCTACATGGTTAAAAATAATATCGAAGTCGATGTAAAAGTGAAATGTATCGAGACTGGGAAAACCCAAGTGCAGATTGCAGAAGAGATAAATACTACGAGCCAGTATGTGAACCGTGTCATTAAAAAGAAAGATGGCGTTATCAATAATACTTTCGTTCAGATGATGGAAGCTCTCGGCTATGATATAGAGCTTATTTATGTGAAACGAGATGTAAACAATGCCTAGAGCATAATAACATCTTTCATTCTTAGTCAAGAACACACTATTTAGAATCCTAGATTGTCAGACGGGGTGAGTCACATGGACATCTGGAGTATAGGAATGCTTTATACCGATTGTGAGCAGAAGTGAAGGAAGATAAAATGCTGAATTTTGACAAACCATTATATTTGAGTTGGCTCAAAGCAAAAGATATTGTGATTGATCATGAACATAAAATATGCTGCTTCCAATTAGAGTACGATATTAGTGATGATGTTGTACTCAATGACTGGGCTAAGCATATTCGTAGACATAATATCAGTGACGATGAACTTGAGGATGAGCTGGAAATGACAGGAATGAACCACTATGAATATCTTTCACAGAATATCATTCCAGACAAAACAATTAGATTAGGATCTACAACGATAAGCGGTGAATTTGCAGAGATACTTACTTATGATATTAGAGAGCATATTTGGGGAGAGCAGGCTCTGAGAGGAAGACATACATTTAAAGCGACTCCAGAACAAGGAGTGACTGGTAGCGATATCCTTACATACACACTAATTACAGGCGGAACTTCCAATATTGATGATACCTTGTTCATTACCGAATCAAAGGCGGTGCTGTCACAGACTGATTATTCTGTTATTACAAAGGCGTTTAGTGACTCATCAAAAGATACATTTAGATATTCGGTTTCGTTAACCTATCTTGCAAGACTGTACCGTGCAAATGGCGATCAGGAAAAGAGAGATGTAGTGCGTAGATTTGTAAATAAATTTGAGAAGGATTATCGTCAAGAATATGAAGGCTCGGCTACAACGTCTGTCAATTCATATGATGAGAACAAGGTTATTAGGGAATACGACAACGGAGCACAATTTAAAAGAACTATTTTTGTCTACGGAAAGAGTCTTCTGGAATTAGCGAAAAATTTATATGAGAGGGCTTGCCATGTCTAAAGCGAAACTTAAGTATGCTATCCGAGAAGCACAGTCTAAATCAAAACAAAAAGAATTTGGTATTGAAAGAAGTGAGTATCCTCGTTTTCGTACAGATTCTGATGATTTAGATTTTCAGAGTGTTTTTTCAATTGTTGAATATGCTCAGAATCTGTTGAACGATTCTCTAAATCAAGATTTGATTGAGGATATTAGCCTTGCTGCTACTTATTTTGATGCTGCACTTAATTATGATGAGAAACAGCAATATTCTAACGAATATCTTTTATTCGGAGCAAGTGCATATTTCCTGAGTAGAAATTTTGGAAATGCAGTAACATTGTTAAATCTTGCAATAAAGAATCATGTAGCTGGAAACAGCGAAAAGCGATTAGCATACCTTTTAGCAAGCCTCTTGTCTACTAGTGTCGGTGTGCTGGAATTTGAAAAAGGACAATACTATGAACTGGTAGATTCGTTTGTTGCTGGAGAAGGAGATACCTCCCAATTAGAGATCCTGTGTGAGAAAATCGATAAAGAGTCTATTATCCAAGGTCAACAGTTAGATTCGCTTTTTAATATAATCACTCGTAGCATTGTAAGAATGTCGACTAGATTCTTGACATCAAAGTTGCTACCTCACTACGCTGGTGTAGATTTTGAAAAAATCATGCATTATTTGAATCCTTCTAAGACGCCAGTAATGCTTTGGCCATCTCAAATTGAGATTGGAAAAGCTGGGGGATACGCCGGCAATAATTTAATTATACAAGCACCCACCGGGTCGGGAAAAACAAAAAGCATAGAATTTATTATTGCATCAGCATTTGCCTCTGAAAAAGCAAAGAATGCCGTTATTGTTGCACCGCTTCGCTCTCTTTGCGAAGAAATAAGTGGGTCTATGAAAGGCAACTTCAAAAATGTAAACGTTAATTCTGTAAGTGATGTACTACAAGAGAACGATTTTGTGTTTGAAGAATGTAATAATATTTTGGTATTAACACCAGAAAAACTAGAATATATTTTGTTCCACTATTCAGGGGTACTTGAAAACATTGATCTCTTTGTTTTCGATGAAGGGCATATGATAGATGACAATCATAGAGGTGCTTCTTTTGAACTGTTGCTCACGCACATAAAAAATAATGCCCACTACAAACAATTGATATTTATTTCGGCAGTAATTCCAAACGGAGAGCAGCTTGGGGAATGGTTATTCAAAAATCGTACATATCGATCTCTGTCGTATAAGGATATTCCGAGTACTTCGAAACATATTGCTGTTCTAGGAAAAAATACCGATTTAGATTTTTATAAGACAAGTGACTTTAGTGATAGGGATTACTATGTTCAGAATTCGATTAAAATAAAGAACATCCTAACTAAAGCAGGAAAGGAATCAAAAAAGTTTTTTCCAGAGGATCGTCGAGATGTAGCATTATACTATGCAGATTTGTTGATACCGAATGGAAGTTTAGCAGTATACTTTGGTGCCAGGAATAGAATCGATGGATGCTTGAAAAGAATCAACTTTTTAAAAGAAAGAAACTTTGTTTTTAATAATATCGTTTCTAATGTAAACATTGAACAGCAGCGCAAGCTTCTTAATCAAATCGAAATTCATTATGGTTGTGGTGAATATTATCATGCTGCGGAATGTGGAGTGTTAGTCCACTATGCTGATTTGGAAGAGGGACTGAAGAAAACTGCCGAAGATTATTTGAAACAGCAGTATTCAAAGCTTATCCTATGTACGTCAACTCTTTCAGAGGGAGTAAATCTCCCAATTAAATATCTTATCATGACTGAAACTTCCAATTATATGTATGATGTTACTACTAGAAAGCTGATAAATCTTATTGGTAGGGCAGCAAGAAGTGGACATTACACGGAAGGTTCAATTATTGTAACTGAGCAGATCAATGATGTGTCTGAGTTAGAGAGCAAATTCTCAGATAAACATAGTGAAGATTGCAGAAGTTGTTTTTGCGATTTAGTGAATGAACAATATGATTTTAGTGTAAATGGTACACATATTGCTACATTTAATGTGTATAAACATGTTATTGAAGCTGTTCAGCAGGAAGATTATTTCTTGTATGATTACCAGGATAATACGAAATCAAGATTACAACAGCATGATTATGGTGATGATAGTTGGGCTAAAGGGAAATTTATCATAAATTTTGATAATCTAATCAATAAGTGTAGATCTTCGATTGAGGCAATTTTTATATTTATTCAAAATACAATTTGCAATTCAAATGAACTAGAAAAAGAAGCTATTAGGTTCATATTAGGACTAGATATTGAAGAATCCTATGGTTATTCAATAATGTCAACCGAAGAACAAAATAGATTTCGAAACCTGATTAATGTTCTGTTTGATGCAATTTATGATAAATCACTCGAAATTTTAAGGGGCCACAAATACATTCCGACAGCTAAAATCACTGAAATAGAAAAAATTATCAGCTGGAACAATGAGAACAATTGGCTGTTGGGCATAGACGAAGATTCATTTATTACGGGACTTGGGCAACTGTATTATGAAAATAATAGAGACGCCAGAGTATCATGTGAAGTCTTTATAAAGATATTACAAGAATGGATAAAGGGTGAATCATTTATTAGTATTGCTAACACACTGGGAATAGCAGTTGTTTCTGTTGAGAAAGTCTGCAAGAAGCTGTTTTCGTATGGGTTATCTATGTATTTTGGCCATCTTATCGATTTGACAGATAATGAGGATGAGATTGAAAAATTACAGTTGATTCAAAAAAGGATTAAATATGGACTTCCGGGTAAGGAAGCGATTGATTTGTACGAGGCTGGAGTAACGGACAGATTCATATGTCAAAAAGTCTGCGATGATAATTTCCTTACACAGCAGGGAATGAATATAGGGACATTCCTTGAACAATTTCCTGATTGGATTAGATATAGATATAACAGTTTGAAAGCTCAATAAAGTATGTAAGGAAGAATTTGCGGGCTTAAGATAGTAAATGGTAGTATTTGCATCCCCTGTTTACTACGGTTTTACTACTACAGCCTGCCGTAATTTGCTCCATTTTGCCCTGTTTCGGGAAATCTGTGATAGAGTAGATGCTATTACACCCCGAAAACAGGTGCGTTAAATCGGAGCAAATCGGGGCAGGACA